>CAYGWV010000130.1:0-16310 GCA_964353925.1 uncultured Syntrophaceae bacterium
CCCATCCGTTCGCCATATTCCGGGTTCAGGACAACCACTCCTCCTCCATCCGGGACAGGTGTTTCTGAAAAATCACATACACCAAACTCAATGAATCGTCCTACCCCCGCTGTCGTCGCATTCTTTTTCGCCGCCTCAACCACTTGCTGGCTGATATCCGTGGCAATGATTCTTCCATTTAATCTATCCTTTGCTTCCGCTCTTATTTTTCTTCGTAGAGTTTTCCAGGAGGATTCATCCAACCCTTTCAGATGCGTAAAACCATAATTGTTTCTTAATAAACCCGGAGCCCTGCCAAGACCAACCCATGCTGCCTCTATGGCAAGGGTTCCACTTCCGCACATCGGGTTAACAAAATGCCCATCTCCCATCCAGCCGGTTGCCAGGACGACAGCCGCCGCAAGGGGCTCTTGCATCGGCGCCTTGAGAGGAATCATTCTATATCCACGCTTCGAAAGGGGTTCCCCAGATGTGTCGAGATAAACTTGACCGAGATTTCCCTTCCAGTAGAGATGAATCACAACCCTGTCTCTTTCAGGGCCGGTATCAGGCCTGCGCCCACGCTTCTCTTTAATCCTGTCCACCACGGCATCCTTGCATTTTACATTCGGATACCTCGAATCTTTAATGGTCGGGTTGTGGACAGAAGAAGTAACAGAGAAATAGCCATCCTCCGAAATATAGTCCTCCCAACTGATTCGTGAGATCCTTCGATATAGCTCGTCAGGAGTCTTCGCATTGAATGAATCAACAAGAAAAAGAACTCGTTGCCCTGACCGGATCAGCAGGTTGAGCCTCAGGGTATCTTCCATCGTCCCTTCTGTCTCAACCTCTGCCCTTCCTTCTGATAGGACTGGAAACCCCAATGAAAGGATCTCCTGTTTTAGAAAAGGCGGAACTCCCTTAGCGCAGGTAATGACGATTCTGCTCTTTTTTGACCAAAAAGACATAAGGATCTCGATACACCCAAATATTCTATGAATTCGGAATTCAAGGGTCAAAGAAATGCAAATTGCCTATTATTATAAGCAGATTTTTATTTATTTCAATTGCCATTTCTTATATAAATTGGTAAAATTTAGCACAATGGAAAAGGGTCCGCCTATCCTTAAATTATCTTCGGACGATGAGAAAAAGGAGCTTGAGTTTGAACTCGACTACCTCTCCTCGTTGACCTTTGAAGAGCGGCTCAAGATGATGAGAGATAAATCAAGAGAAATGTTAAAGCAAATGATTGAACATGGACATCGAAGAGCTGTTGAAATCATTAAACGCCCATAATGTTGAATTTGTCATCATCGGAGCAACCGCTTTTCCCATCCATGGATATGCGAGGGCAACCCTTGATATTGATATTTTTATCCACCCCGAACCTAAAAATGCGGGCCGCACACTCGATGCCCTCCGAGATTTTGGCTATGACACGGCTGAGGTCACCGTCGAAGATTTATTGACGCGGAAAGTATTGATTCGCCAATATCTGGTAGAGACAGATATCCATCCTTTTGTCACCGGAATCACATTCGATCATGTATGGGAAAATCGGATTCCCGGAACTTTTGGGAAGGAAAAAGTTTACTATGCCTCTTTGGATGATCTCATCGTGATGAAGGAATCTGCCGGGAGACCAAAAGATCTCGAAGATCTTAAAATCCTAAAAATTCTCAAAGATAAGAGAAATACATAAAAAACCACAGATTCCGTCTTCTCTGCTGCTTTTTTAGAGTTCTTCCGGAGTAAAAGCGACCACCTCATCAATCGTCTTGGCATCTGAAAAAACCATGACCAGCCGGTCCACTCCTAATGCGATGCCGGCCGATGGAGGCATATCGTCCAATTCAGCCAAGAATCTTTCGGGTATTGAATAAATGGGTTTGCCATTGGATTGACGGTTTTCGTTTTCCATGAGGAAGCGTTTTCTCTGCTCTTCTGAATCAACCAGTTCCGAGAAGCCGTTGGCCAGTTCCAAACCACCCATATACAGCTCAAAACGCTCTGCAACCGTTGGGTCTTCCTGTTTCAACCGGGCCAACGCCCCTCGCTGGGCAGGGTAATCATAAATAAACGTTGGTTTCCTTAGACCCAGTTTTGGTTCAATCTCCTGAACCATCACTTCATCAAAAATATTTTTCTCCAGTGCCTCGGTCACGGTCGTGCGAGGATAACGCTGGAACGCCTCCTTGACAGAAATCCTTTCCCATGGCTCGGATAGATCGATTTTACAGCCGCGGAAGATAAGGTTCTGTCCCAGCCCGATACCCGTGGCCACGGATCGGACCAATTCCTCACATTCTTCCATCAATGAACGGTAGTCACCCCCTGCTCTATACCATTCCAGAAGAGTAAACTCAGGAAGGTGCAGACTCCCTCGTTCCCTTTCTCTCCAGCACCGGCAGATTTGAAAAACCTTCTCATACCCCGCTGCCATCATTCGCTTCATGCAAAGTTCAGGAGAAGTATGAAGAAACCATGTACTGGAGGGGACAGCATCAATATGAGATTCTGGCGCAGGGGTGGGTATTCGGTGGGAAGTTTCTACTTCCAGATAATCTTTTTCGATAAAAAATTGTCTGGCCCTTTGTAGGATGCGCGCCCTTTGTTGAAGAGCTTTTTTACGTCTTGCGAGTGGCCAGTTTTTCGCCACGAACCTACTCTTTGACCCTTTTTGAAAATTCACCGGTCCGGGTATCAATGGTGATCAGCTCACCTTCTTCGATAAACGGAGGGACGCGAAGTACATAACCGGTTTCCAACGTCGCTGGTTTAAAATCCGCCTTCGAGGTATCCCCTCTCACCCAAGGATCTGTCTTAATCACCCTGAGATTGACGAAGTTCGGCAGCTCGACGCCAATTGCTCTTTCTCCAAACAACAGGATTTTCACATTCAAATTGTCAATGAGAAAGCTTTTGGCCTCACCCAGAGATTCTTCGCTGATGATGATCTGTTCGTAGGTTTCGTTATCCATGAAGTGATAGTGATCGCCCTCCTTATAAAGAAACTGCATGGCTCGTTCTTCTAATGAAGCGGGATCGAAGGTCTCTCCCTCACGATATGTTCTATCAATGCTTAAGCCTGTGATCATATTCCTCAGTTTAGTCCGATAAAGGGCTTGACCCTTTCCAGGTTTCGAAAATTCAAATGCCGTCACGATGTAAGGCTCTCCATCAATGATGACTTTCAATCCCTTTCTCAAATCCGAAGCAGTGTACATAGATTATTTTCCCTTCCCCTCCTTTCCTCCCCCTCCAGTGGGGGTGGACCTGCCTGCTGTTGGCGGGGACTGGAGGAAAAAGTTTTATTTCATCAAAAATTGTAAAAGAAACGACTTCGAAGCCGCTCTGCCAGAAGTCTTCCGATCCGTTGAATAGCAGCGGTCTTACTCGCTTCGTTGGCGAGGACGTTGGAAGAGACCCGAAACCATTGGGTCTCAGAAAAATTTTTCTGCTCCCAAAGAACCTTCCCTGTCCGGTCTTTAAGAGTTAAATCGAGAGTGACAATGGTCTGATATTCCAAGGCGAGGCCAGATTGATCGTAGGAGACCGAGTAGATCCTAAAATCCGTAATGATCCCCTCCAACAGGGAGTCTGCCTGCGCTCGGTCCACCACGTTCACCCTTCTGTCCAGGATGAACTCCCTCAAAAAAGCCTGAGTGAATTGGACCTCAATTCCAGGTTCATAGGTTCGATTCTTGAAGGTAGGGATGGCGACGGAACTCAGACCAGGGGGGACATGTGTCTCCTTCCCTACCATCTGGTAACCACACCCTGTGATCAGGACCATGCAAATGATTGGCAGGAACTTCTTTATTATTATCATCAACCATAAACCTCTCCCCTCCCCGGGCGCCTGCCTGCGCGAAGTCCCGCCTTGCGGGACGAAGGCAGGGGAGGGGATTAAGGTAAGTATCAGCAGACAATATTGACGAGTTTTTTGGGCACGAGGATCACCCGTTTGATCTCCTTGCCTTCAACCAATTTCCGAATTCTCTCACTCTTCAATGCCCAGGTTTTTACTTCCTCTTCTCCATACGAGAGAGGGATGGTCATCCGATCCCTCAACCTCCCGTTCACCTGAATGACAATCAATATTTCCTCTTCCACGACAGCTTCTGGGTCGTATTCGGGCCATTGCGTTTTGATGATAGATTCCCGGTTCCCTAAAGCTTCCCAGAGTTCTTCCGCAAAGTGAGGAACAAAGGGTGAGAGCAAAACGACCACTGTCTCAAGCGACTCGCTTATCACCCTCCCCGAAAGTTCGTCTGTCCGGTCTTTGACCGCTGAAACATAGATCTCGTTCACCAATTCCATGATGGCGCTGATGGCAGTGTTGAAATGGAATCGTTCTATGTCTTCGGTCACCTTTTTGATCGCCTTGTGGGTCTTCTGCCGCAAAAATTTTTGATCTCCTTCAAAGGCTGTTCCGAAAGGGAATGGTGTCACATGTTGAAGATGACGATGTTGTTCGTAGAAGAGCCTCCAGACCCGGTTGAGGAAACGGGCTGATCCCTCCACCCCTTGGTCGCTCCAATCCAGATCCTTCTCGGGCGGCGAGGCGAAGAGGCAAAACATCCTGGCGGTATCCGCACCGTATTTCTCGATCAGGTATTCAGGGTCCACCACGTTTCTTTTCGATTTGGACATCTTCTCGAGCCTTCCGATAGAAATCGGACTGCCGCACTTCCGGCAACGAATCGTCTCGCCCGGTTCCTCTACCTCATCCGGATAGAGATAACCATCTTTAGGGCATTCGTATACCTCTTTGCAAACCATCCCTTGAGTGAGAAGGTTCGTGAATGGCTCATCAACACTGACCCATCCCATCTCTTTCAAAACTCGAGTGAAAAATCGAGAATAGAGAAGGTGCAGGATCGCATGTTCTATCCCCCCGATATATTGATCCACAGGCATCCAGTAATTCACTCGCTTCTTATCCAAAGGACCTTGATCATAGTCAGGGCATGCAAACCGATCGAAATACCATGACGATTCGACGAAGGTATCCATTGTGTCTGTCTCTCTTCGACCGGGTCCACCACATTGAGGGCATCGGGTCTCCACAAACTCCTTTAACCCGGAAAGAGGTGACCTGCCCATCCCAGTGACCTCCACATTGAAGGGGAGGACGACCGGAAGGTCTTTTTCAGGAACGGGCGCGGTTCCACATCGGTTGCAGTAAATGATGGGAATGGGTGCTCCCCAATATCGCTGTCTCGAAATACCCCAATCTCTCAATCGGTAGCTGATTCTTTTTCCACCCGACCCCTTCTCATCGAGATATTGGGCGATCATCTCCCTTGCTTTGACGCTGTACACGCCATTGAATTGGCCGGAGTTGACCAGGAAGCCCTCTCCTTCATAGGCTTCCGTCATGGTGTTTGCATCTAATTTCCGATCCTCCGGTTGAACAACAACGATCAAGGGAAGCTCGAATTTCTTCGCAAACTCAAAGTCCCTCTGGTCATGGGTTGGCACAGCCATGACCGCCCCTGTCCCATATTCCATCAAAACAAAATTGGCAACGAAGATGGGCATTCTGGCTTTGGTCATCGGATTCAAGCAATGGGCTCCCGTAAAAACACCCTCTTTTTCTGTCGTCTCAGCAGTTCTCTTTATTTTGTCCTGCCGTCGCATCCGCTCGACGAATTCTGCCACGGCCTCTTCCTGCGGAGTCTCTTTTGCCAGGCTCAGCGCAAGGGGATGTTCGGGTGCCAAGCTCATGAAGGTTGCGCCAAAAACAGTATCCTGCCGTGTGGTGAAGACTTTAATGACCTCTTTCGAATTCTCCAAAGGAAAATGAATTCCAGCGCCGATGGATTTTCCAATCCAGTTGCGTTGCATGGTCAGAACCCGTTCAGGCCACCCGGTCAGTTGATCACACCCCTTGAGAAGGTCTTCTGCGTATTCCGTGATTTTGAAGAACCATTGATCCAATTCCTTCTGTGTGACGCCTGGATCATCGGCATGGCCTCGCCAGCATGTCCCGTCGCTCATCACCTGCTCATTTGCCAAAACGGTCTGGCAGATCTCGCACCAATTGACAAAGGACCTCCTCTTGTAGGCCAACCCCTTCTCAAACATCTTTAAGAAGAAGAGTTGTTCCCATTTGTAGTAGGAGACGTCGCAGGTGGCGAACTCACGGTCCCAGTCATAACCAAAACCCATCCGTTTCAACTGACTCCTCATGGTGTCGATATTTTCATGGGTCCACTTGGCAGGGTGAACTCCATGTTCAATCGCCGCATTCTCCGCCGGCATGCCAAAGGCATCCCATCCCATCGGATGGAGGACATTAAAACCCTTCATCCTTCTATACCGGGCAACCACATCCCCAATGGAATAATTCCGAACATGGCCCATATGGATCTTACCCGAAGGATAGGGGAACATCTCAAGGAGATAGTATTTCTTTCTTTTCCAATCCTCTGCCACTTTAAAGAGATTCTGGCTTTCCCAGATCTTCTGCCACTTTTCTTCAATCTCTTTCGGGTTATAACGCTGATCCATCCCGTTCCTCGATTTTAAATTCAAAGTTCAGAGTTCGGAGTTCTTAGTTCGGAGTAAACTCTTAATTCTTAACTATAATTTCTTATTCTTTACTCCCAACTCCGAACTTATTTATCCCTCATCATCCTTCGGATTCGAAGTCTTAAGGCATTGATTCGGATGAACCCTTCTGCATCCTTCTGATTATAAACGGTATCCTTCTCAAAGGTAGCAAACGCCCCATGGTAGAGAGATTTTTCTGACTTCCTCCCGATCACCGTACAGTTCCCTTTGTAGAGCTTTAGGCGGACCGTCCCGGTCACGTCCCTTTGCGTTTCATCGATCGTGTTCTTCAAAATCTCCATCTCCGGTGAAAACCAGTATCCATAATAGATCAGCTCCGATATCTTCGGGATCAGACTATCTCGAAAATGCATGACCTCTCTGTCCATGGTGATCGATTCGATGGCTCGGTGGGCGACGTGAAGGATCGTTCCCCCCGGAGTTTCATAGACTCCCCTTGATTTCATCCCAACGTAACGATTTTCTACCATGTCCACCCGGCCGATTCCATTTCGACCTCCCACTTCATTCAATTGGGACAACAGGGCTGCAGGAGAAAAAGCCTTCCCATCAATCCGCGTTGGGACCCCATCTTCAAAATCGATTTCAATATAGGTCGGACGGTCAGGAGCCTTTTCTGGAGAGACGGAGAGGATAAACATATTCTCTGGGGGTTCAGACCAGGGGTCCTCCAGAATCCCCCCTTCAAAGCTGATGTGTAGGAGATTTCGGTCAGAAGAATAAGGCTTCTCCTTTGTCACAGGAACGGGGATTCCGTTTTCTCGGGCATAGGCGATTAAATCCTCTCTCGACTTAAATTGCCATTCCCTCCAAGGAGAAATCACCCGAATGTAAGGATTCAGGGCATAGTATGTTAATTCAAATCGGACTTGGTCATTCCCCTTCCCCGTGGACCCATGGGACACAGCATCGGCTCCCTCTAACTGGGCGATCTCCACCTGCCTCTTGGCAATTAAAGGCCGAGCAATCGAAGTGCCGAGGAGATAAGTTCCTTCATAAACGGCATTGGCCTTGATGGCCGTAAAAACATAATCCCGAACGAACTCCTCTTTGAGATCCTCGATGTAGACCTTACTGGCGCCTGTGGCCATCGCCTTTTCTTCTAAATGATCAATCTCTTCCGCCTGTCCGACGTCGGCAGTAAAAGTGATGACCTCGCACCCAAGCTCATTCTTCAACCATTTCAAAATGATCGAGGTGTCCAACCCTCCAGAGTAAGCCAGGACGACCTTCTTAACCCCGTCTTTCATAAAACCCCCTTGTCAATTTCGGATTTCGGAATGCGGAATTCGGAATATAAAAGCTTGAATATAAACTTCGTAGTCCGGATTCAACATTCTACATTATAAAAAATATTATCATTCAGTCTCGGAATTCAGGACATAGGCACTTGAATCTACATTCCGCCATCCGCATTCCGAACTCCGCAATTGGAAAAGACTTCTTCTAAGGCCTTGACGACCCAGTCGATTTCTTCCTTCGTCACAATCAGTGGAGGAAGGAACCGGAGTACATTTCCCATCGTGCAGTTGATGAGAATCTTTTTCTTTAACATCTCCTTGACAAAAGAACTCCCGTCTATTTTCAACTCTATGCCCAGGATCAAACCTCTCCCCCGAACCTCCTTAACGATAGGAAACCTATTCTTAATCTCCCCAAGCTTAGAGAGGAAGTAGTCTCCCATCTTTTGGCAATTCTCCAACATTCCCTCTTCTAATATTGCTGTTAAGGCCGCCACACCCGCTGCGGTGGCCAAAGGATTCCCTCCAAAGGTGGAGGCGTGATCACCAGGCTCGAAACTGTCTGCAACCCCCTTCCTGATCAATAAAGCTCCGATGGGAACCCCTCCTGCCAACGATTTTGCAAGGGTGAGTATATCGGGTTCAACCCCGTCATGCTCATAGGCAAAAAGCTTCCCCGTCCGGCCCATTCCCACCTGGATTTCATCAAAGATGAGGAGGAGCCCCTTTTCATCACAGATCTCCCGAAGGGCCTTGAGATAGCCCTCCGATGGGCAATTCACTCCTCCCTCTCCTTGAATGGGCTCCACCATCACGGCACAGGTCTTAGGATCAATGGCATTTCTCACCGCCCCAATGTCGTTGAAGGGAACATACTTAAACCCGGGCATCAGAGGTTCATAACCTTTGTGGAACTTCTCTTGACCCGTTGCGGTCAGGGTGGCTAAAGTCCTTCCGTGGAAGGATCGTTCCATGGTAATGATTTCATACCGATCTTTTCCCACTTTCTCCCTTGCAAATTTCCGGGCTAATTTGAACGCCCCCTCGTTGGCTTCAGCCCCGCTATTGCAGAAGAAGACTTTATCGGCAAAGGAGTATTTGCAGAGAAGGAAAGCCAGCTGGATCTGTGGTTCGATATAATAGAAGTTTGAAACGTGGATCAACTTCGCTGCTTGATCTTGAATGGTTTTAACGACTCTTGGATGGCAGTGTCCTAAATTGCAAACCGCCAGCCCTGAAACAAAATCAAGGTATTCTTCTCCTTCCAGATCCCAAACCCGGGTCCCTTTCCCTCTGACCAAAAGAACAGGATAGCGGGCATAGGTATTGGCCACATATTGCTCTGACAACGCCATTAGAGTTATTGAGTCCATTAAGCCTCTCTCCGAGTATTGTTTGGAATATTGGAATGTTGGAATAATGGAGTAATGGGTCTGTAACTCATCTCAAATTTTCAACCCATTTTTTCATTATTCCAGTATTCCATTATTCCACTATTCCATTTCTTTGTAGATCTGCGTTCCAATCCCCACGTCGGTAAAAATCTCTAACAGGATGGCATGTTCCAGCCTTCCATCGATAATATGTGTTTTAGCCACCCCCCCCTCTAACGCGTCGAGACAGCAATTTACCTTTGGGATCATGCCGGAAGAAATGATTTTTTGGGAGACTAGTCTTTTGACTTGTTTGACATCAAGAGTAGGAATCAGTCGATGTTTCTCATCCATCACGCCTTCCACATCGGTAAGTAAAATCAGCTTCTCTGCTTTCAACGCAGAGGCTATCTTTCCAGCCACCAGGTCCGCGTTGATATTATAGGTCTCCCCCTCCTCCCCTACCCCCACCGGAGCAATGACGGGGATGAAATTCTCTTTCTCCAGGGCCTCGATCACTCCTGGATTAATGGCCTTTACCTCCCCCACCATTCCAATATCAATGACTTCAGGCATTTGGCCCTTGCCGCGGCTCTTCGTTATTTTTAATTTCTTAGCGGTGATGAGATGTCCGTCTTTTCCGCTCAGTCCAACGGCTTTCCCTCCCTGTTGGTTAATCAGGGCAACAATCTCCTTGTTCACCTTCCCGACGAGAACCATTTCTACGACATCCATCGTCTCTCCATCCGTGACCCTCATCCCCTCTATAAATTGTGATTTCTTCCCTATTTTGGCCAACATTTCACCGATCTGAGGCCCTCCGCCGTGGACGACGATGGGGTTGAGGCCGATATATTTCAAAAGGACGACATCGAGAGCAAAGCTCCGCTTCATCCTCTCTTCCTCCATCGTGCTTCCCCCATATTTGATCACAATGGTCTTGGCATAGAATCGCCGAATATACGGCAGGGCTTCCACTAACACTTTCGCCTTATCCAAGGGGTTTTCCATAACGATGATTCCTCATCTTAGTTCGGAGTTCGGAGCATTTAGTTCGGAGTAGCTCTCAATTCATCATTTCAAACTCCGAACTCCGAACACTGAACTCCGAACTTATAAAATATACCGCCTCAGGTCTTCGTCCTGTACGAAATCCTTTAGTTTCTTTTGAACATACTTAACATCGATCACCATGTCTTTTCCAGACATCTCTGGGGCATCGAATGAAATCTCATCCAGCAATTTCTCCATCATGGTGTAAAGCCGCCTGGCTCCGATGTTCTCCATTCTCTCATTAATTAAAGCTGCCATCTCGGCGATCTCTGCAATACCATCCTCTGTGAATTTCACCTTGACCGACTCTGTCTCCAACAGAGCGGTGTACTGTTTGATCAGGGCGTTTTCTGGTTCGGTGAGGATTCGCACGAGATCGGCCTTTCCCAAGGAATCCAATTCAACCCGGATCGGAAAACGGCCCTGAAGCTCAGGAATGAGATCCGAAGGCTTGGAAACATGGAATGCTCCGGCAGCGATAAATAAAATATGGTCTGTCTTGACCATCCCATATTTCGTCGTCACCGTTGTCCCTTCTACAATCGGCAGGATATCCCTTTGAACGCCTTCCCGCGAGACATCGGGACCCAGGGTGGTTTCTCTTCCGGCGATCTTATCGATTTCATCAAGGAAAATGATCCCTGATTGTTCAACCCGCTCAATGGCTTGTTTGATCACGGAGTCCATATCCATCAGTTTATACGCCTCTTCCTGGGAGAGGGTGGTGAGTGCTTCTGGAACCTTGACTTTCCTCTGCTTTTTCTTCTTTGGGAAAAGACTTCCAAACATATCTTTGATGTTGATATCCATCTCTTCCAATCCAGAAGCAGAGAAGATCTCCACAATGGGAAGGTTTCGGTCGACAATCTCCACTTCCACATACTTATCATTCAACTTTCCAGCCTTCAGCAACTTTCGAAGTTTTTCACGAGTGGTTCGCTGATCTTCGCCTTCCTTCTGTGTCCCCTTCCCCGAGGGAGGGAGGAGCAAATCCAAGAGCCTCTCTTCAGCCATCTCATCCGCTCTCTGTTGAACATTATGAGACTCCTCAGATTTCATCATATTGACGGCCAGTTCTGTGATGTCCCGGATCATCGACTCCACATCTCTGCCGACATAGCCCACCTCTGTAAATTTTGATGCCTCAATCTTCAGAAAAGGAGCTTGGGCCAATTTAGCCAACCTTCGAGCGATTTCTGTCTTACCCACCCCTGTGGGACCAATCATAATGATGTTCTTCGGAGCAATTTCATCCCGAAGAGGTTCGGGAACCTGTTGACGTCTCCAACGGTTTCTCAATGCAATGGCTACCGCTCGCTTCGCGTCCCTCTGCCCGACAATGTATTTATCCAGTTCAGAAACGATCTCGCGAGGCGTGAAGGTCTTCATCACAATTCCTCCACGATGATTTGATCATTGGTATAAATGCAGATGGAGGCAGCGATCTTCATCGCTTCTACAGCAATGGCCTTGGCATCCAGATTTGAAAACTCAGTCAATGCCTTGGCAGCCGCATGGGCATAAGGACCGCCACTTCCAATGGCGGTCACCCCATCGTCGGGTTCAATGACATCTCCATTTCCGGAGATGACGAGCGTGTGTTCAGAGTCAGCGACAATGAGCAAAGCCTCCAGCCTCCGGAGAATCCGATCGGTTCTCCAATCCTTGGCCAACTCCACGGCTCCCCTGAGTAGATTCCCGCTGAATTGGTCCAGTTTTTCCTCAAACTTTGCAAAAAGGGTGAAGGCATCTGCCGTGGCCCCTGCAAAACCGCCGAGAACCTTATCATGGTAAATCCTTCGAACCTTCCTGGCGGTATGTTTCATGATGGTATGTTCAAGAGACACCTGACCGTCCCCTGCCATGACCACCTTCCCTTTGTGTCGAACGGATAAAACGGTTGTACCACGCATCTTTAACATCAAATTATCCCCAATCTTCCCCGTTTGAATATTAATCTTAAAATTGCTTAGAAAATAACGTTAGAACATCAACAAGAATTCTCCTCTCCCCTCGGTGGGAGAGGATTAAGGTGAGGGGGGACGAAAACTTGTCTTGTCCACCCCCTCCGCACCGTCGCCAAAGCGGCTATGGCGCGTCGGCGACCTCACCCTCCCCCATCAAGAGGGAGGGGAGTTAATTGTATTTTCATGGTGAGCGGGTAAAAAAAACCAAATCTCAAATTACGCAAAAACCTCTGCCAAAGCCACCTTTTAATTATTCTCTTTACTTTTTTGACTCACATTCTTAAAGCTGCGAGGATGGGCCTTGTCATAGACCTCCATCAATTTCCCCATACTCACGTGGGTATATCTTTGGGTCGTCGAGAGACTCGAGTGTCCCAACATCTCTTGAATCTCTCGAATATCAGCCCCCGCATCCAAAAGATGCGTCGCAAACGTGTGCCGGAGGCTATGGGGGCTGACTCTCCGGACAATGCCCGAATGTCTCGTATACTTCTTAACCAATCTTCCCACAGAACGTGTCGTTAATCTCCCTCCGAAGGAGTTAATAAAAATGGGGTCATCTCCCTCCGGGCCAGCCGCCCTCCGGGCCGGAGGCCCTTCTGGGCCGGAGGCCGGCTCAGAGAGCCTCATGGCTCGGCGAGAGGCCCTCCCTCCGGGCCGGGCACCACCCCGGAGGGGCTTCTGCCCCGGAGGGAGGCCCCTCGACACACCTCGTTCTTCCAAATATTCCTTCAATGCCTCTATTGCCTTCGCCCCAACTGGCACAATGCGTTCTTTCCTCCCCTTTCCCATCACTCTCGCGATGCCCAGATCTGAGTCTAATTGATTCAAATTCAACCCGACCAATTCACTCACGCGCAACCCGCTTGAATAAAGAAGTTCCAAAATGGCTCGATCCCTTAAACGATTCTCCTTCGACACCTCTGAAGACTTTTCAGGAATATTTTGGGGTGATTCCATCAACCGGAAGGCCTCATCTACAGTAAGAGTGGTGGGAAGGGTCTTCTCCACCTTCGGAGTTGAAACGCTCTTGGCCGGGTTGGAAGGAATCACCTGTTCTCTGATCAAATATTTAAAAAAAGAGCGCAGCGTGGAGATCTTCCTTGCAATCGAACTCTTCTTATTTTTCCGGTGGAGAAAACTCATGTATTTTCGAATGGCTATCCGATCCACTTTTTCTATCTCTACAACTCCCGTAGGGTTGAGATACATCCCCGAACTCTTTAAAAAATCCTCAAACCCCTCTAAATCCTTCCGATAGCACCGACAGGTATGAGGTGAGGCATTCTTCTCTAAAGATAGATAATGTATAAATTGCTGGATGAAACCGGGCCTTTCAAAAGACCGAGGAGCCATTCATCCCCTCATCTATCATTTCCTTAGACAACGTGTAAGTTATGAAAATGTTACTGAAATTTCATTTTATAACACAATTCTTAAATTTATCAACATTTTTCTCAACTATTTTCTCATTGACATCCTTTAAGTTTTCTGTATAGACTTCAGTATGAACACCCATTTTAAGAAAAGGAGGTGATAATCATGGCAGAACCCAGAGTCGCAAGGGTAACCGAAATCATCGCAGGTTCTTCAAAGGGTTTTGACGATGCCATCAAGGTCGGCTTCGCAAGAGCGACAAAGACCTTAAGGGGTATCACGGGATTACGCGTTGCTGAAATGCGGGTGTCAGTGGAAAATTCAAAGATTATTGAATACAGGGTTAGGTTGGAAATCATTTTCGTCCTCGAAACATAATCAGTTATTGATCAAGACCTGCCCACCCTGCCTGCCCCGCCCTCGGTCGGGACCGGGGCAGGCAGACGGTGTCAGGGGGGATAAAAAATAAAAGGCCCTATCCTCAGCGCTGAGGTAGGGTCTTTTTGCTTTCAGATTCCCCTTCTCCTTTGAAGGGTGACAAAAACCCGGAGCATTCAGGGCTTAAGTTTTTTCCTTTATGACGTTCAATAATTCCTCTTTGCTTACGATTGCGGTTCCCACCTTTCCGACGACAATCCCCGCCGCATAGTTCGCTAAACTTGCTGCATCTTTATAGCTTACGGTAGGCCCTGTTCCTAAAGCAAGAGCCATCGTTCCAATCACCGTATCCCCAGCGCCCGTCACGTCATAAACCTCCTTCGCAACGGTGGGGACAGGATAGGGTTTCTGATGGGGCTCAAAAATGGTCATCCCCTTCTCTCCTCGGGTGATGACCAAGGCATTACATTTCAATCTCTTCAACAAACTTCTCCCCATTTTTTCGACTGAGAATTGATCGGTGACAGGGATTCTCGATGCTTCACTCGCTTCATTGGTATTTGGGGTAATAACAGTGGCTCCTTTATAAAAAAAGAAATTCTTTAGTTTTGGGTCAACCATGATCAACTTCTTCGACTTCTTCGCTTTCTTAACAATGGTTTGAATGAGGTTTCTCGTCAACAAACCTTTCCCATAATCAGAAATAACGATCCCGTCGAAATCTTCCATTTTTTCCGTCAAGAACTTGGATAGACTTCTGAAAGTGGAAATCTTGGGGCGATCGGTCGTCTCCCGATCGACTCGAACCAATTGTTGGTAATGAGGGTGGTGAGCGATGATCCTTGTCTTTACCGTGGTCTGTCTTCCTTTTTCAAACAATACCCCTTGCGCTCGGATTCCCCTTTCAACGATTCTTCGATAAATCTTTCGCCCGTTTTCGTCATCCCCTACAATTCCACAGAGCGAAACGGTTCCTCCGAGGGAGCGAATATTATGGGCAACATTGGCAGCCCCTCCAAGATTAAAATTCTCTGTCTCAGCGATGATGACTGGAACAGGGGCCTCTGGAGATATCCGAGAAACCTTTCCCAAAATGGATCGATCCATCATAATATCGCCCACGACCAAAAGTTTTACTCTTGGAAAATTTTTCAGTATCGATTCCAGCTTTTTTCGTTCTTTCATCCTAATCATTTTATCTGTTCCTTTAAGATCTCTTTTGGTCTCTGAAAAAATCGACCGTCTTTTTCAATCCTGTCTCGATCCCAACCTTCGGCTCATAATTTATAATTTCTTTTCCCCTGCGGATATCTGCCAAGGAGTGTTTCACATCCCCTTTCCGAGGTTCTTCGTAAATAGGGGCCTGCTTCGATCCGAGAATCTCTTTCAAAATGTTCAGTAATTGGTTCAGCGAGATTCTTTTTCCACAGGCAATATTAATGGCTTCTCCATGGAGGTGCTCTGCGGACATGGCCAGAAGATTGGCCTGAACCACATTCTCAATATACGTAAAATCTCGCGACTGCTCTCCATCTCCAAAAATGATCGGAGGACGCCCCTGAATCAGGGCATCGATGAATTTTGGAATGACAGCAGAGTAAAGGGAGTTCGGGTCCTGCTTTGGACCAAAAATATTGAAATACCTCAGGGAGATGGTTTCGAGACCGTAGAGTTGGTAAAAAAGCCGGCAATATTGTTCGCCGATATATTTTTGTAAGGCATAGGGCGAGAGAGGATTGGGGGGCATTTCCTCATGCTTCGGTAAGGTAGGAGTATCCCCATAGAAGGAAGAAGAGGCGGCGTACATGACTCTCTTCACCCCTTTCTCCTTGGCAGCGAGAAGAATATTCAGAGTCCCTCCTACGTTGACTGCATTGGAGGTTTCCGGATCCTCTACAGAACGCTGAACCGACGGCAGGGCACCTTGATGAAATACATATTCCATTCCCTGGACCGCCTTTTGGCAGGTGCTGAGATCACGAATGTCTCCTTCGATGATCTCTAGAGAAGGATAGGCTTTATCAAAAATCAGGTTCTCCCTTTTACCGGTTGAAAAATTGTCAAGGACTCGAACCCAGTGCCCTCTCTGGAGCAAAGCCTCCGTCAGGTTTGACCCGATAAACCCCGCTCCCCCAGTGACCAGGACTTTTGACATAGTCTTTTTCTCCATTCCTTCTCCTTCTTTTTTAACTCCTTTTTTAACAAAACCATTCCCCTTTATCAAGGGAAAACATCTTTTGGATGGAGCAGGCTGTCCATCAGAAGGGAGACCCGCTTCTTCTCAAATGCGTGACGCAGGAGATCCCTTGCCGAATTGAAAAGATTTATGAGAAATTTGACCCTACCTCTATAAA
>CAYGWV010000131.1:0-2662 GCA_964353925.1 uncultured Syntrophaceae bacterium
GAGAAGGAAATGGCGCTTCGGATGATGGAAAGAATGACCCCTTCGAAAGAGAAACAAACAAGAGGAGAGGATGAAAGTCCATAAAATTCGAAATTCGAATATCGGGCGAAGCGTCCGTCTTGGACCAATGCGAAACAAATTTTACATGTCGGGTTCGCCACCCGCGAGCCATGAAAATTACCCAGGATTATCCTCCCCCTTGATGGGGGAGGATCGAGGTGGGGGTGGATATGGTATGGTCCCCCTCACCCTCGCCCTCTCCCACCAGGGGAGAGGGGAATAGTCGAGATATTTTCTACGTAATTCGAATTTTCAAAATTTCTTTGAACTTTTTTCGTTTCGAACATTTGGCATTTGGTCATTTGAGATCGTTTCGAATTTCGGATTTCGTGCTTCGGATTTAAAGAGGATTCTTAGAATATGGGCCTCTGGTATTCTATATTAGGGATTCTTGTGCTCCTCCTTTTCGTCATCGTCGGAGCGGGCGGGATGGGCCTCTATGTTCTGTTCACCATCCTCATTCCCTATGCGGCCGTTCTTCTCTTCATCGCCGGCTTTCTCTACCGAGTTTTGAAATGGGCAAGCGCGCCGGTTCCGTTCCATATCCCCACGGTCTCGGGACAGCAAAAATCGCTTTCCTGGATAAAAGCGGATAACACTAACAGCCCTTTCACTACAGGAGGCGTGGTGAAGCGATTGGCTCTTGAAATCCTCCTCTTCCGCTCCCTGTTGAAGAATGAAAAGATCGAGCTTGAGGCACCCCACAAACTTCTCTTCAGAACCAGCACCCTTCTCTGGTTGGGGGCCATGGCTTTCCACTGGTCCCTTCTTGTGATTGGGGTGAGGCATTTGAGATTTTTTCTCGAGCCCCTGCCCGCCTGCATCGTCGTCCTGATAAGAGTCGATTCCATTCTTCAGGGCTTTTTCCGCTTGCTTCCTGTCCCCTATATCACAGACATCCTGATCTTCGTCGCCCTCGCATACCTTTTCTTTCGACGCGTGATTTATCCCCAGGTTCGTTACATTTCACTCCTTTCGGATTACTTTGTCCTTCTCCTTTTAGGAGGAATCGCTGTCAGCGGCGTCCTCATGCGGGTTTTCTACAAACAGGATTTGGTCCAGGTCAAGGAATGGGTGATGGCGATGCTCCGGTTCCAGCCCATGCTTCCGAAGGGAGTCACCCTGCTTTTCTACGTCCATCTTTTTTTTGTGAGCTTTCTGGCGGCTTATTTTCCTTTCAGTAAACTGATGCACATGCCTGGAATCTTTTTGAGCCCCACAAGAAACCTGATGAATACCAGCCGTTCGGAAAGACACATTAACCCTTGGAACTATCCAGTGAAGGTTCATAGTTATGAGGAATATGAGGATCATTTCAGGGGTGCGATGAAAGAAGTCGGACTCCCCGTGGAAAAGGAATAGACATGTCCGAAGAAAGTGCAAAAGACAAACCTTTTGAGATCGATTACACCCCTCCTTCCCAGAGCTGGATGGAATCCGCGGTTGAATTTAGAAAAGGGACCTATTGCTACCCTGCCGCCGCCAAACATGAGAAGTACCTCGATCTCCCAAACCCGAGGGAATGGCAGCCCGCGGAGGTGGACTGGAAACTTCCGGAGAACTGGAAAGAGATCCTCATTAAAGGGATGAAAGACCGTCTCGGCCGCTACCGGTCTTTTCAGCTTTTTCTCGATATCTGTGTGCGATGCGGAGCCTGTGCGGATAAGTGCCATTTTTTCATCGGCTCCGGAGATCCCAAGAATATGCCTGTCCTAAGGACAGAGCTTCTAAGATCGATCTACCGAAGATATTTTACCCTCTCGGGAAAGGTTTTTGGAAAATGGGCGGGAGCGAGGGATCTTACGGAAGAGGTTCTGAAGGAATGGTTCTATTACTTCTTCCAGTGTACCGAGTGCCGTCGCTGCTCCGTGTTCTGCCCTTATGGCATCGATACCTGTGAAATTACCATGATGGCCAGGGAGCTCCTCAACCTTCTGGGCTGCAATATCAATTGGGTGGTCGAGCCCGCATCGAATTGCTACCGCACAGGAAATCATCTGGGCATTCCTCCCAATGCATTCAAGTCAACCGTGGACTTTGCCGTGGAGGAGGTCAAGGAGATCACAGGAATTCAAGTGGAGGTCCCCATCAACCGGAAGGGGGCTGAGATTCTCTTTGTCTCCCCCTCTGCGGATTATTTTGGCAGTCCTCATTGGTATACGTTTCTGGGTTACCTCCTCCTCTTTCACGAAATTGGCCTCGACTACACCTGGAGCTCTTATGCCTCGGAGGGAGGGAATTTTGGTTTCTTTCATTCAGCGGAGCTGGCCAAGAGGCTGAATGCCAAAATCTACAGTGAAGCCAAGAGGCTGGGAGTGAAATGGATCATCGGAGGAGAGTGCGGTCACATGTGGAGGGTGATCCATCAATATATGGATACCTTTAATGGTCCGGCCGATTTCTTAGAAGAGCCCGTCTCTCCGATCACCGCTACACATTTCGAGAATGCAAAATCGACCAAAATGGTCCATATCTGTGAATTTACCGCCGACCTGATCAAGAACAATCGATTGAAATTCGACCCAGGCAGAAACGCAAAATGGAAAGTCTCCTACCACGATTCCTGTAACATCTCCCGCGGCATGGGCCTGCTCGAGGAACC
>CAYGWV010000132.1:0-7444 GCA_964353925.1 uncultured Syntrophaceae bacterium
TGTAGTGTCTCAATAATCACTTTACAATCCGTTCGTGGTGAGCATGTCGAACCATGAGCGGAACCCCTCGATATAGTTCACCCTTCGACAAGCTCAGGGCGAACGGGGTATGTAAATATATTACTGAAACACTACACTAGATTTCCTGGCAAAGAACATCGGAACATTCTTGGTCGCCGTCGTGCTGACGGGCCTCATGATTCGTTTTTCCTCCAGAAGAGCAGTGATTCTTCTTATACCCACAATGGTTATTCTGGCACTGGCGCTTGCTATGAGCTGAACAGACTGAGTGCATAACCAGTCGCTACCGGATCGCCAAAACTGCCAGCTCCCGGTGAGCTTTACGTAAAAACACTTCTTGACAACATATGCATTAATCATGCATATCGATACATATAGAAGAAGGAGGCTGATATGAGGACGACGTTAAACATCGAAGACAGTCTAATTAAAAAAGTGTCAAAGCTGACAGGCATTAAAGAGAAAACAACCATGGTCAAGCTCGGGTTGGAGGCACTCATTGCAATGGAAAGCAGTAAAAGGCTTGCAAAACTGGGCGGAACCGAAAAGGAACTGAAAAGGGTACCCCGCCGGAGAATAGCAGAGAAATAAAATGGTTCTTGTGGATACCTCCGTATGGGTGTCTCACCTGCGGGAAGGAAATGTGGGCCTTGAAAAATTATTGAGTGATGGGGGAGTGGTATGCCATCCATTCATTATCGGCGAGCTTGCCTGTGGGAATCTCAAAAACAGGGATGAAATCCTGACGTATCTTCAATCCCTCCCTATGACCATCTTAGCCGAAGATGACGAAGTCTTAAAATTCATTGAGAACAATCAATTGATGGGAAAGGGGTTGGGCTATATCGATATACATCTGATTGCATCGGCTGTATTGACGGATGTTCCTCTTTGGACCCTCGATAAAACCCTGGACAAGTTTACTAAGAAAATTGGTATAGATTATTGATGAGAAATGATTCGGATATCAAACCACTCCAGTGGACGGCTGAAAGCCCCGCCCAGTTCAAGCGTCATGTTCAACATTATTTTCTGATCAGAAGTCCTTTCACGAATCGGGGGTCGACCTCTTCGCCCGGAGGGATTTTTCCATATTGTACTTCAAATAGGTCGAAGCAGAAATCCTGAAAAGCGAGAAGATGCTGCCGCTTCAGCTCTTCGCCCTCGATCGAAGACAACCAGTTTTTCAATCCGTTTTTGACCTCCACTTTGATAACCCCCTTTCCCTGGGCGTCTCTTTCAAAAACCCGAGTGAGAAAATCCTTCAAATGCGCATGCCCAATTGCTTCAAATTGAAAAGTTCCTTTGAGAATTTGATTCGACATAGAGGTGAGAAAGATCGTAGACAGGGTAATCTCCCGCCAATCATCAGGATAGCAACCACTCAAATCCATTTCCTTCAGATAAAGAGGAGAGACATTCAATTCTTTTCCCAAAAAATGAACCACCGTCTTGATGCATTCCAAAAAATCATCCGCCTCTTTTAAATCCTGAGGGTTCTTGAAATCCTCATAATTCCAATCTCGATAAAGAGCGGGCCTTCTTCTCAAAATCCCTTCAAACTTTTCGAAATGAGGAGGATCCAACAATACCAGATTCTCCTGATCATTTGAAAACCATGGCCCCTTTATAATGGATTCTGCCTTTCTTCTCAGAAGCAGCGTAGTGCTTACACCATATTGAAATAGTCTTTGTACAGGAAGTGATTGAAGGATTTCAAGGGCTTTTGTCTCACCATCCTTGCTTAAGTATTGAAGGCCAAGATTTAGAGTGTGGTAGACCTTTTTTACCATCCTTTCCATGGCGGCAACATTGGAAAGGTCTATCGCCTCTGCCACGATGGCCTTATTACAAAGAGCTGCTATTTCTTGTTTTAATCGATCCTGCTCATAAGCGTCATCGATCTTAGAGAGGATAGAGGAGAAAAAAGGACCCTCATTTTGGTGGGTGAGGTAGAAGATTGAACCTCCTTTGGCTATTTCTTCCCGAGCCCCGGCCTTAAGAAGCCTTCCTTCTAAAATCGGAGAATCAGGGTTGAGATAATGGTAAATTTCTAAAGACTCTTCAAAATCAGGGAATCCGTAGTCACTCAAGCGGCTATTTCGTAAACGGTATCCCGTCTCCTCAAGCTCGGATTCGAATTCCACGATCAGAGAATCCATCAACCTCTGATAACTGTTTTTGTCCGCCCGGTAAAGCATTTGCAAAAAGGGCTCGAACACCTCTTGGGTCCTCTTCCCTCTGAAATGAACGAAGTGATATTGATCTAAAGTAAAAAGAGGAATTCTGTCCATTCCCTCCACGTGCTCTCCATCCATGGTTGTGGCATGAATGAACTTTTTCAGAAGAAGGGCAAGGAACTCAATCTCTGTAGATTGAATAAACTGGGTGACCTTCTTTTCGCCCGATTCAAGGAGAATCTCCATCCAGTGAAGGACTTTCTCCGGGTCCAATTGATCTCTTTTCCAGAAATCGAGGTCGAGAAGATATTGGAATTGTTCCGGAGTGGTAAGCGCAATCAAGTCGAGACAATCCTTCTCTCCAGCTTCCTTTACGGTTAAGAAGACCTCTAATTCTGGGAGTTCTTGAACCAACTGTTCCGGGTGTTCCGAAAGGAATAAATAATGAAGTCGATCTTTACCACGAGCCTGCAAGACAATATCCAGTTGGTTTTTGACAGAAAGAGAATTGAAGACCCTTCCGGCCTCCTTCGGGTCTTCGGGTAAAGTCACAGGCAGGTTGTCAACCATGGCAGTACCAAGGGATCGATTGAGGAAAAATTTCAATCCCTTCACCCCTCCGCTCTCCCCTGTGCTTGCGGGATGCACAGGGAGAGGGAGCGAGTGACGAGTATTCATTAATAAGCCGGAGGAGGCATCGGGGGTCCAGCCGGTTCTTTCTTGGGTTTCTCAACCACGACAGCCTCCGTGGTGATTAACAGAGAAGCGACACTGGCAGCATTCTGCAGGGCGAATCTCACGACCTTTGTCGGATCGATGATCCCAGCCACGATCATATCCGTATACTCTTCCTTATCGGCATCGAAACCGAAGGCGCCCTTTTCCTGTTTTACCCTCTCCGCTACCACAGACCCTTCCTGGCCAGCATTTTGAACAATCTGACGGAAGGGTTCCTCAAGGGCCCTAATAATAATATCAACCCCCGTCTGTCGATCGCCTTCCAGTTTAATCTTCTTCAAAGCGGGCAAACATCTTAGATAAGCCACCCCCCCGCCAGGAACAATTCCCTCTTCTACGGCGGCTCGTGTGGCATGGAGCGCGTCTTCCACCCGTGCCTTCTTCTGCTTCATTTCCGTCTCGGTGGCTGCTCCTACTTTAATGACAGCAACCCCTCCGGCGAGTTTTGCCAATCTTTCTTGAAGTTTCTCTTTGTCGTAATCCGAAGTGGTCTCTTCGATCTGGACACGAATCTGTTTGATCCGGCCTTCGATCGCAGAGGCAGAACCTGCTCCTTCAACAATCGTAGTATTATCTTTATCGATGACCACTTTCTTCGCCCTGCCCAGATCATCCATCTTCATCTTTTCGAGCTTAATGCCTACATCCTCCATGATGGCCTTGCCGCCGGTCAGGATCGCGATATCTTCCAGCATTGCCTTCCTCCGGTCTCCAAAACCAGGGGCCTTGACCGCTGCGCATTTTAATGTCCCCCGAAGTTTATTGACCACCAGGGTGGCTAACGCCTCTCCTTCCACATCCTCGGAGATGATGAGAAACGGGCTTCCTGTCTTGGCAATCTGCTCCAGGATAGGAAGCAGCTCTTTCATATTGGAGAGCTTCTTTTCATAAAGCAAAATGAAAGGGTCATCGAGCACAGCGACCATCTTTTCCGGATCGGTTACGAAATAGGGAGAGGTATACCCTCGATCGAACTGCATTCCTTCAACGACATCGAGGGTAGTCTCTATAGCCTTGGCCTCCTCGACCGTGATCACACCCTCTTTCCCAACCTTATTCATCGCTTCAGCAATAATATCGCCGATGGTCTTGTCGTTATTGGCAGAGATCGTGCCCACCTGGGCAATCTCTTTCTGTTCCTTGACCGGTTTGGAAAGCTTTTTCAACTCTTTGACGACTTCTTCCACAGCCGCGTCTATTCCCCGTTTCACATCCATGGGGTTGATCCCGGCGGCCACCACCTTGTATCCCTCGCGATAGATGGCCTGGGCCAAAAGGGTCGCAGTAGTGGTTCCGTCTCCAGCCGTGTCCGAGGTTTTGCTGGCGACCTCTTTCACCATCTTTGCGCCCATGTTCTGGAAATGATCTTCGAGCTCAATCTCTTTTGCAACGGTCACCCCGTCCTTGGTGATTAAAGGGGAGCCAAATGATTTCTCCAGGACCACGTTCCTCCCCTTCGGTCCCAAAGTTACTTTTACTGCATCCGCCAAAATGTTGACCCCTTTCAAAACCGCATTCCTTGCTTCCTGATCGAATTTCAATTCTTTTGCCATAGACACCTTCTCCTTTCTTAGACATCCATCATTCCCATCACTCAATGACGGCAAGGATATCATCTTCTTTCATCATGAGATATTCTTCCCCATCAATCTTGATCTCGGTTCCACCATATTTTGCATAGAGGACCCGGTCGCCTTTTTTGATTTCAAGGGGCATCTTTGTTCCATCCTTCTTGATCCTTCCTGCTCCGACGGCGATCACCTTTCCCTCAACAGGTTTTTCCTTAGCCGTATCAGGGATAATGATCCCTCCTTTTGTTTTCTCTTCCTCCTCCAATGTCTTGATAATAAGCCGATCATGAAGTGGCTTCACCTTCATAGAGACAGACCTCCCTTCTGTTAAATTCCATAGATAGATAATCATCAAATCTTCAGTTGTCAACCCTTCGACCCCCGACATCGGGTTAGGCTCGGGCTGAAGGCTCAGCCTGCCCGCCGCAGGCAGGGGTTGACCCTGAGCACCCCATTCTCTCTACTGAAAGGGGATGGGTTTGGCACAAAACTCATTCTTTTCAGGCTGATCAAAAATGCCCCTGCCTCCGTCCCGCAGGGCGGGACTACGCGCAGGCAGGCAGATGCAAGTTGAGTCTTGCGAAATCCCGCTCGCGGGGGCACCCGAGATCCTGAGGAGTGAGGCGTACTTGGATGTACGCTGCAACGACTTGCCCTGTTAGATAAGACCTTGGTTGAGTTTCGTGCTTATGAGGACCCGTAATATGTGGTGCCACTTTCTAAGGGCTAGCTCTCTTCATCTAACAGGGCGAGGATGAGGGGTGGCGTCGCGACGAATAAGGAGCGACTTTTTGCCACGCCGCCGAGATGGTGAGGCGGCCGGGGAACGCCACAGATGGGCGTTTTTCAACAGCCTGTTGCATCTATAAATCAATTGGTTATAAAGTAAGCGGCAAAATGTCCTTGACTTTTTGCATGGAATGGATTTATGAAAAGCTATGGAATTTCAATATCCTTTCATCACAACGGGGATCGGATCCTTCCCCCATCAGGATGAGAGGGAGGCCTTTCGTCTCATCTTTAAAAACTTCCCCGGAATCCCCTTCTGGCCCCAACTGCCAAAACGGTCTTTTCTGGAAGGGATGGTCGTTCAGTATTCTGAGGGGTTTCCCTCCTTAAGATGGAACGAAAAAGAACAAAGGGTTTGGGTGGATACCTCTCATGGATTCGATAAGGAAATCGAGAAATTTTACGAACGTTTGGAGGAAGGTGATCTTGAGCCTTTTCAAATCAAAGAAGATTTTGCAAAGGGACTCCGGATCTTAAAAGACCTCTCTTCAAAGGACCACCGAAAAGAGATAAAATACATCAAAGGCCAGATTGCAGGGCCTATCACTTTTGGTCTCGCTTTAACCGATCTTGAAGGAAAATCCATCTTTTATGACCCTACTCTGAGGGACATTCTTATCAAACACCTCTCAATGAAGGCTCGATGGATGGAAAAAAGATTCAATGACCTTTTCCCCGGAATCCCAACCATTATCTTTTTTGACGAACCCTCTCTCTCCTCATTCGGTTCTGCCTTTTCAGGTCTGAATCGGGAGGATGTCGTCCATTCTTTAAACGAATGTTTTGAGGCTGTGAAGGGATTCAGGGGAATTCACTGCTGTGGAAATACGGACTGGAGCGTGCTTCTTTCGACGAACCTCGATATTCTCAGCTTCGATGCCTATGGCTACCTGGAGACACTTTCCCTTTATCCAATGGAGTTGAGAACTTTCTTGGAGCGCGGGGGTATTTTGGCGTGGGGCATTGTCCCAACCAGTGAGGCGGTCATGAAGGAGGAAGCTGATAGCCTGGTCAAGCGTTTCAAAGAAGGAGTAGAGACCTTTTCCAAAAAGGGAATTGATAAAGCTCTCCTTCAGAGGGCAATCATTACTCCAAGCTGCGGAACGGCTTCCCTTACCATTCCTTTGGCCGAAAGAGTGTGTCAGCTCACGGCAGAGGTCTCAAGAAGACTGAAGGCGGAATGAAGGGATAGTGATCATCACAGGTCTGCTTTTGAGAGCGGGACCCCTCCGTGCCCTATATTTTCTTTTGGAATGTCATGGAGGATGATATGAACCCGGTCCGCCGGAATCTCAAGTGCCTCGACAATAGCCTCCGTGACTTTCTTGATTAATTTCTCCTTCTTCTCCGGTGTCCTTCCTGCGATCATATGAATCTGAACAATAGGCATTGTATCTCCTCCTTTTCGATTATAGAGTTCGCATAGGGCAGAGGGCATAGGGTTTAAAATCCCAAATCACAAATTCCAAATCCCAAATAAACTCTAAATTTCAATTTCAAATGACCGAACTATTTTTTTTCGAATTTGGTTTATTGGGATTTATTTGGAATTTGATGCTTGAGATTTGGTAATTCATGAATCGCTATGCTCTATGCTCCATGCGCTATGCTTCTTACGGCTTAAAGATCCTCCACCAGGGTTCTCTTCCATGGCCGAAATTTTCGAGGATCTCAAGGGCTAACTGTAATCCATTGGAGACCTGCTCCTCCTGAATCCCTGGTGCTGTGAAGATATAGACCACAATATTCTTACTTGCCGGTTCCACTCTCGTTTTAAAATCCGGACCTTGAAAAAGGGAACAGACCATCCCCTCTCCATCACGAAGGACAATTTCATCTTCCTTACACCGGATCATCTTTCCCGAGACCCCCTGAAAGGTCTCGCCTTCCTGAGCAAGGTCGAGCTTCCACTCCCCCCGGAAACGTTCCAGATCTTGAATGGCCATCAAAATTCCATGATACATCTCAGCAATGATATGGGTATCGATATAGAGGTTAACAATCGGAAATCCCATTTCAACGGTCCGCTTAAAATGACTGGGAAGGGGGCAGGGATATTCGCATTCTTTGAAAAATCGATCGTAGCGATTGATCCGCTCTTCAACCTGGCCAAGGTTAGCCCTCCGCCGCATCTTACGGAGGAGT
>CAYGWV010000133.1:0-12494 GCA_964353925.1 uncultured Syntrophaceae bacterium
GATTAAACGGATTACAAGAAATGATTAAGTGAATTTTTCTTGCCTTCAATGCGTTTCTTCCAGGAATCCCCTCCCCCTTGAGGGTGAGGGTGGGGGTGGACAGGAGAAATTTGGGGCCCCCCTCACCTTCATCCTCTCCCACCGGGGGGAGAGGAATATGTTTTAGATATTCTAAGCCGATCAGACGGTGCGTTCGGGGAACGCTCCCTACAGGAACGGTAAAATTATTTATTGCGTTTGTATTAGACTTTTTCGGAAATCTTTTTGAGGATCTTATATCTTCAAGGCGGGTTTGGTCAGGGGTCCCATCGCGTTCCATGAGGAGGGCTGCCGAAGGGCGGTTTCAATGGAGAAGGGAGTCCGGATCTGTTCGAATCCGAAAGGGGCCTTCCCAAGGGTGCCGGATCTCATCCACTAACCGATCCCGGCAGCTTTTGCACATAATCAGAGTGATCTCTTCATAGACGTCTTTCTCCAACTCCTTGGGATCCAACTGTGGGACCTGCTCAAGCAGCTCTTTCAATTGTTGATCAATTCCTTCCGCCGGTTCTGAAAGGATGCCGTCAAAACCTGAAACAACCCTGATATAGACGACATAGAATAAGCCACCCGGCTGAAGTTCTTTCCCACATCTAAAACAATTTCTTCCTTCCATCGGTTCCTCGCTATGATTCGGCTTCCCTCTTTTTATCTTTCATTCTTCTTATTCTTCCACTCTTCCATTTCTCTCAATGCCCGCCTTGCCATCAGAAGCCGTTTCCCTCTGCCTCTGCTCTTCCCTGATAAAGGAGGAAACAGACCAAAGTTGATGTTCATGGGTTGAAACGGGACAGCGCTAGAATGGGTGATGTAATCGACTAACGCACC
The DNA here is from genome assembly GCA_964353925.1 of uncultured Syntrophaceae bacterium. Taxonomy (GTDB): domain Bacteria; phylum Desulfobacterota; class BSN033; order BSN033; family UBA1163; genus CAVQFR01. The sequence continues at coordinate 868 of CAYGWV010000133.1, forward strand.
CATGGCAGTCGTGGGCGGGGGCACAATGGCCTCCATCCCATTCGCATATCGATGGGCATTGATTCCGGAGAGTAGCCCGATCGCAGTCGATTCCATGTATCCCTCTACCCCTGTAATCTGCCCGGCGAAGAAGAGGTTCGGATGAGTCTTCAGTTGGAGGGATTCCCTCAGTAATCGAGGCGAATCAATAAAGGTATTGAGGTGGATGGAACCCAGTCGAACAAATTCTGCTTTTTCTAACCCTGGAATCATCCGGAATACTCTTTTTTGTTCTTCATGCTTCAACCGAGTCTGAAATCCCACCAGGTTGAAAAGCGTCTGAAACCGGTCCTCCTGCCTCAATTGGACGACGGCAAAAGGCCGTTTTCCTGTCTTCGGATCAGTGAGGCCAACCGGCTTGAGGGGCCCATAAGCCAGAGTCTCTCTCCCCCGCTCCGCCATCTCCTCAATGGGAAGACATCCTTCAAAGAGATATCTTTTTTCAAACGGATGCACCAGCACTTTTTCCCCCCGATTCAATGCCTCCACAAATTGGTCATAGGCTTCCTCATCCATCGGACAATTGACATAGTCCTCTCCGCCTTTTCCATACCGGGAGGATTTGAACGCGTGCTGATGATTGATCGAATCAGCGGTAACGATGGGCGAGATGGCATCGTAGAAGAAAAGATGGCGGGACCCCGTCACCTTCTGAATCTCCCTGCCCAAGACTTCGGAGGTTAGGGGACCGGTTGCAATAATCGTAATCCCGTCCTGGGGAAGACAAGAGACTTCTTTCCGGATCACCTCCACATTTTCCAGGTTTTCTAAGGTTTGAGTGATCTGTCTTGAAAAAATCGTTCGATCCACGGCTAAGCAATCTCCCGCCGGAACTTTTGTCTCTTTTGCCACTTTTAAGATGAAGGATCCTAATTGTCTCATCTCTTCTTTCAGAACCCCTGAAGCATTCTCAACGGATTCCGATTTAAAGGAGTTACTGCAGACCAATTCTGCAAAGAAAGGAGAGCGGTGGGCCGGAGAATAGGCCTCCGGTTTCATCTCATAGAGGATGACCTTCCCTCCTCTCTTAGCAATCTGCCAAGCCGCTTCACACCCCGCCAGTCCCGCACCGATGACAACGATCGCTTCCATCGTTCTTTATTCTATTGGGTCTTCCACGAATTTGCAAAGTAAATTCCAAGATCTTATTGGTCGCTCTGGGGTTCATCAAAAATGGACTTACTCCCTTCCTCATAAAAACTCTTTTTCCCACGGAGTGGAATAACATGAAAATTGCCTGGAAAATAAACCGATTACCCCCTCTCCCCTGGTGGGAGAGGGCAGGGGTGAGGGGGGACATATTATGGTGACCCTCACCTTAATGGTTCGACTGAGCTCACGACGAAGTCCTCCCCATCAAGGGGGAGGATCATACTTATTAATTTTCCCGGTCAAACACGGGATTCGAGGGTAACGAACCCGTCATGAAGGATTGCCCTAAGATTAGATTCTTGGTATAAAGACGTGGAGAATTCAAGTTCGGGGCAGAAAATTAACTTTGCAGAAACCAGCTCTTCAGGAAAGCATTCGAGAACTTAAAGGAAGGAAAAATACTTCATTACGATTACCTGTCCCTCATTTTGACAATGGAAAGGTGAGGGGAAAGAGTAAATGGCCTACACTGATCTTAATAAGGGACACATGAAACAGAGTCTTTTCAAGCAAGAGGAAAGGTTGTGAATCGGGATCAGCTTAAAAAACTTGCTGGGGAGAAGCGATTCACCCCGGGCATTTATAACTACTGTGATCGGTGGTGTGAACTTTGTCCGCAAACCTCCCGCTGTCTAAATTTCTCAATTTTGCAGGAGGAATTTTCGGACCCTGAAGCGCAGGATATTAGGAATCAGGCATTCTGGAATAACTTATCGGGAATTCTGGGGGAGACTCTTGAGCTGCTGAAAGAAAGTGCAAAAGAATGGGGGATAGACCCCGAGATATTGGAATCCGTAGATGATATAGAAGATATAAGGTCGAAGGATATGGCTGCAAAGAACCATCTCCTTTGCCGCGCCGCTAAGAGGTACAGCGACTTGGTGGAAGATTGGTTAAGAGGAAGAGAAACTCTCTTCTTTGAGACTGCAGCCGCCCAAAGAGAGGGGGTGAGTCTCGAGGAAGCCATCGAGGTGATCCGGTGGTACCAATACTTTATCAGTGCTAAGGTTATGCGGGCCGTCCGGGGAAAGATCGACGAAGAAGAAGAGAGATGCGATGAATTCCCAAGTGATTCGGATGGCTCAGCCAAGATCGCTCTCATCGCCATTGACCGTTCAATTGCCGCTTGGGCAGTGATTCGGCACTATATCACATATGGCACCGGCGGAGTGATCGATGTCATTGCCTTTCTCGACGGTTTGGGGCAGACAGTGGAGAAAGCATTCCCCAGTGCGAGGTCATTTACTCGGCCAGGATTCGACGAAGTCGATCCAAACGGATAGGAAAACTCGCAAGAATTGGCATCATCCATGGAAAAGTGGGTCCAATTCTATTCGGAGGGCGCATAGAGCAGAGAAGTCAAAAGCTTTACTGAGTTGAATTCTCGGTGTCGGGTTTATTTTGTATGGGCCTGAATACTTTTAATAATTAACATCCTTGCATAGGTAGTAGGAGGTAGGCCTTCTTTATCAGCGAGCTCTCTTAATCTCTTTATGAACTTAGGCTCCAGACGTAAAGAAACGACTTCCTTTTTGGGTCGAACAAAAACCACATTTTTGGTTATCTTGAAGCCACCGTGATAATCCGTCGAATCATGGGTATCCCAGAATTCCCTTTCTTCCTTTAAGCTTTTAAATTTTGGCACTTTCATTCTTTTCTCCTTCTATAAAATCGTTTTTCCTTTTCAGTCATGTCTCTGGCAGTAATGATTTTTGTTTTTTTATATTTTAAGGCCCATACGATGAATAATAGCCGCCCTCCACGAGTTTTTCCATAAGCAATGTATTTGCCTTCTTTACCCCGCATCATCAGCGGTGTATCCACTTCGTTAAACAATACCTCTTCAACCTCTTCCGGTGAAACCAGGTGATTAAAAATATGATCAACTGTTTCTTGATCCCACGAGATTTTTTCTATTTTCAAGATATACTCGATTTGTTAATAATGTAATACATTCTTAATAAATAATCAAATGGTGGGATTGAAGGATGCTGTTCAAAAATATCAATTCCTGTTACTGGGGTATCTCCTCCCTTAACGCCATCGCCATTGAAGAAGATGAAAAAAGAGAAGAAGAAGGCAGAAGGAGAACTGACACACAAGAAAATATTAATGGGATCTGCTTCTTCAAAATAATGTTCTTCCTCATCCTCTGCCCCAAGCATTAAACTCTTCATTTCCTTCCCCGTACACCGAAACTATTCTTCGTAAATGTCCTGCTACTGTTTGTTCAAACTATGCTTATTGAAAACCGTCCTCAAGTTTTGTGAATGTATAATCGTTGCAAGCATCATTTGGGCAACAGCCCGTACACTATACACTTTATCATTGTTGGGTCATAACTTTCGTGATGCGCATGATCTCCATTCCCATCCTTCCCTTCCTCAGACCTTGAATGCGCCTTCGCTGCCAATATACCTCTTCCTCAGTTTTGTCTTCTCTATCTTGCCGGTAGGGTTCCGTGGAACCTCGCCCAAAAAGATCTTTCGGGGCCGCTTGTATTTCGGCAGCTTCTCACAGTATTGAAGGATCTCTCCTTCAGTGAGTGATTTGCCCGGAACTACATCCACTACGACGGCGACCAATTCACCCAGTCGCTCGTCAGGGTAGCCGATCGCTGCCACATCCTTTACGCTCGGATGGGCATGGAGGAAGTTTTCGACTTCAATGGGGAAGACATTTTCACCACCGACGATGATGACGTCCTTCTTTCTGTCCACGATATAAATAAAGCCATCTTCATCTTGTCTCGCTATATCTCCTGTATAGAGCCACCCATCCTTTAATGCCCGCGCGGTGGCTTCAGGGTTCTTGTAATATTCGCGCATCACCCCGTTTCCACGAAGGAGGAGTTCTCCGGTCTGTCCCTGGCTGACGTCCTTCCCTTCCTCGTCTACAATACGGGTCTCCCAGTTGAATCCCGGGCGGCCAATCGCCCCGACTTTATGGATATTCTCAATACCCAGGTGCACGCAGTTCGGGCCGGTGCTTTCACTCAAACCGAATGTTGTGTCATAGGCCATTTCCGGGAAATACTGTTTCCAGTGAGTGATCAGGGAAGGCGGAACCGGCTGCGCCCCGATGTGCATCAGACGCCATTGGGAAAGTTCGTAATCTTTCAGTTTCAGCTCCCCGCTATCGAGTTTGACCAGTATATCCTGTGCCCAGGGTACCAGAAGCCAGACGATGGTACCACGTTCCTCACTCACAGCCTGGAGAATCCATTCTGGAGAAATACCTTTCAAGATCACCGCAGCCCCTCCGACGATGAAGCTGCCGAGCCAGTGCATCTTCGCTCCTGTGTGATAAAGGGGAGGGATGAGGATGAAGATATCCTTCTTGGTCTGAAAATGGTGGATGTTCTCAGTGACACATGCATTTGCCATGTTCAAGTGGGTCAACAGGATCGGTTTTGGCTGACCCGTCGTACCGGAGGTAAAATAGAGCCCGCAGGGGTCGTCAAAAGTGATGGATATTCCAGGGGGCGTGGGAGGCGACCCAGCCAGAACTTGAGAAAATGATTCCGCATAAGGAGGGATTTTATTCCCAACGCAGATAAAATGTTTGACAGAAGAGAGTCCCTCCCGGATAGGCCCTATTCTGTCCCCGAATTCTTCACCGAATACAAAGAGGTCCGGCTCTGCCACATCGCAACAATACTCAATGTCATCGCTTGTGAAGCGAAAGTTGAGGGGTACGACCCATGCCCCTGTCCGGATGATACCGAAATAGACGACGAGCCAGTCAATCGAGTTATTCATGAGGTGTATAACTTTATCGCCTTTCTTGATACCTTTAGACAGTAGTACGTTTGCAAAACGGTTTGCACGCTCGTCGAATTCACGCCATGTGATCGTAGTCCTTTTCTTTTCCGCCGGCATCCTTTCGATAAGAGCGATGTCATCGGGATACATCCGACCATTCCTCGCCAACATCTCACCGATGTGGATTTGGATATTCGTCATATGTCCCTCCTCAGGAAAATGATTAATAACGCCATAATTGAGAAGACATAATTCTGCTCTGCTAAATCCCATACCCTTCCTCACCTCCCCCTTGAAGGGGGAGGAACAAAAGCACCCTCTTCTCTTCGGAGAAGGAGCACAACCGTTTCCCTCCCCCTTCGGAGAAGGAGCACAACCGTTTCCCTCCCCCTTCGGAGAAGGAGCACAACCGTTTCCCTCCCCTTCAGGGGGAGGGATAGGGTGGGGGTGGGGTTAATCAGGTGTCTATTCAATTTTGGACCGACTATTACTCAGCCTTTCTCCCTTCATGGAAGGCTTTGATGTTCAGTTCGTGGAGCTTCGCCGCCAGGAGAGCCTTGATGGCGTCGGTCCACTGCTCTTCCTTGATTTCCGGGAAAAAATTGGAGAAAGCGCCGATGAGAACCACGTTTGCGGCCTGGATATTGCCGAGCATTCTCGCGATCTCCTGTCCGTTGATGATCCGGACATTATCTTTGAAATATTTCCTGAAAGTCTCTTCAACGTCCATCGGATACTCCATCTGTCCGAGACTGACAGCAGGCGGCAAAATCGCCTGTTGATTGATGATGATCTTTCCTTCCGGCTTCACCCAATTGATGTACCGTAACGCTTCGAGCAATTCAAAGGATACGAGAAAATCCGCCTCCCCGTACGCGATGAGCGGTGAGTAAACCTTTTTCCCGAAGCGGAAATGGGTGGTCACATCCCCACCCCGTTGGGCCATGCCGTGAACTTCAGACTTTTTCACATCGTACCCGGCTTTGAGGAAGACTTCACCAAGGATATTACTCGCAAGGATCGTTCCCTGGCCGCCTACCCCTGATAAGAATATGTTTGTCACTTCGCCGTTTTCTTTCATCGCTCCCCTCCTCACTTCGTTCCCGGCACGATCGCTTCGAATTTGCAGATCTGACCACAGACCTCGCAGCCGACGCACTGATCTTTGTTGATCAATGCGGTCCCTTTCCTCTTGTGACCATCTTTTGTCTGGCCAGCGCCTTCGAGCCAGCTCATCGCAGGACAATTGATCTCAAGGCACACCTTGCAGCCCCTGCACTTTTCGACGTCAATCGCGTACCATGGGTTCTTGAATTTCTCCAAAGGTTTAACCCTGCGGAGCAAGATACAGGGGCTATTTTCTGTGATAATGACGGAGGCGTCATCCCTGTTCACCTCTTCTTTGATCACTTCCATGGTCTCACTGATCTTATAAGGATCCACCTTTCTTACGTGCTTAATGCCGACAGCCCTGGCCAGTTGCTCATAGTCGATCATGGCCGCAGGCTCGCTTTGTATCGTATATCCTGTTCCGGGGTGGTCCTGTTGTCCTGTCATGGCTGTAATCCCGTTATCCAGAATAATCGTGGTGGAGTAGCCTTTATTGTAAGCGGCATCCATCAGCGGAGTGACGCCGGAATGGAAGAACGTGGAGTCCCCGAGCACGGCGCAGATCTTTCCAAGTCCGTCTTTGCCGATCACTTTTCCAGCGCCATAGGCACCGCCGATACCGGCACCCATACACGTTGACGCGTGCATGGCCGAGAGCGGCGGCGCGACCGCCAGGGCATAACAGCCGATATCGCCGAATACATAGAGCCCGAGCTTTTTAAGGGCATAAAACAGCGGCCGATGACCACAACCGGCACAGAGGTTCGGCGGTCTTCTCGGCAGGTCTTCCGGCTTTACCCGCACCTTCGGCGCCTGATAGCGGTTGCCTTCCACAGCCTTCATCAATGACTGCTTAAGGATATTCGGCGATAACTCTCCTATTGCCGGGATCAGGTCCTTACCATGCCACACTTTGTAGCCCATGGCTTTGATCTCCGTCTCCAGGAAAGGGTCAAGCTCCTCCACCACAATCACCCTCTTCACCTTCTTGAAGAATGCCGCGATCCTTTTCTTCGGCAGCGGCCATACCATGCCCAGCTTCAGGAAAGAGTACTGCGGGAAAACCTCTTTGGTGTAGAGATAGCTAACACCTGACGTGATAAACCCGATCGAGGGATTATTGATCTCCGTGGAATTGTAAGGAAACCCCGAATCCGCGTAGGCCGCGAGTTTGGCAACTCTTCCTTCGATGGCCACCCGCTTCACCCTGGCATACATGGGTACCATGACATACTTCGGCGTTTCTTTTTGGTCCAGGCCCCTTTGAATCGTCGATTCCTTCCTTTCCCCCAACTCCACGGGAGAATCGCAGTGAGAAACCCTGGTCTCACTTCTCAGGAGCACAGGGGTATCGAATCTCTCACTGATTTCGAAAGCAGTCTTCGTAAATTCCTTGCATTCCTCGGAATCAGCCGGTTCGAGCATGGGAACCTTTCCAAAACGGGTCCAGTTTCTGCTGTCCTGTTCATTCTGAGAACTATGCTGGCCAGGATCATCAGCCACAACAACGACAAAGCCACCTTTGACGCCCGTATAGGAAATCGTCATAAAAGGATCGGCGGCCACGTTCAACCCCACATGTTTCATACAGGCCATGGCCCTTCCACCGGCAAGGGAAGCGCCATGGGCGACCTCCACGGCCACCTTTTCGTTGGGAGACCATTCCGTATAAATTTCCTTGTACTTGGATAACTCGGCCATAATTTCGCTGCTCGGCGTCCCGGGATAGGCGCACCCCACCACCACCCCCGCCTCCCAGGCGCCTCTGGCAATCGCCTCATTTCCCTGTAATATCTTTTTCATTCCTTCTCCTCTCTGTCTGATCCTCGTAATCCTTCCCTCATTTCCCCCACTCTTTCCCTCCCCTTTCAAGGGGGAGGTTAGGAGGGGATCGGGATTTGCCGGAGCAGTATAATTATGGCTTCCCAATTATGGCCTTATAGGTAACTCATCCCAAAATGTTCGGCCTGAAGTTTTGTGAATATATAATCGTTGCAAGAATCATTTGGCAACAGTCCTTTGAGACTTGCCCTCTACGGCTTCCCCAAATATGTTCTCCCGAGCCTCCCTTCTATTCTTCCCAAGAGACTTGGCCACCCCCGCCAATCAGTCCAGAAGCAACCTCTGTGTTAATTAATAAGTTACCTCGCCTATCATAAATAGATAAATAGTATTTACACACCATGACAGGATGAGCAAGGATAAAACCGAATATTCCTTCCACACCAAGATAAATTCTAAAAGACTGACTGACAACTGCAAACATATTTGAATCTGGTGACCAAGCCACGTCTTCAATCTTATCGTTATTCTTTCTTTGAAATAATAGTCCCTTCTCCTCCATTTGAATAAGTACAAAATCTTTTGAAAGGTATCCCCCTTCTGAAGATAGCGCCAAAAACATAAGTGACCTATCAGGACTTAGGCGATATGGCCCATGATACTTAAGACCTTCTATCTTTGGCAACCCATTTGGAACATCCTTGGCAAAATCGATATAAGGTCGCTTTTCTAGATGGGCAGGTGGAAAATCCTTTATGTTCTGTAATAACAATTTCCCGTTGACTATAGAATAGTGCCAATATTTACCTGAACCAACAAATTCTGCTTTAATCTGACCGGGCAACTCCGCGAACTTCCCCGTTGCTTTTTCATTCAATTTGAATCTGGGTTTGGTCCAGACAGACTCACTTACAATCCCGATTACAATTAGTCCTAGGAATATGTAAAATATTCTTATTTTCCGCATGCGCATGGAGATGCTCCCTTCAATCATTTCGTCAATCGAATCAAAGACAAGGAGTCAAATCCTTATTCCTGACTATTCGATCTCTGAACTGTGTACTTTATACTTCGAATCCTCTACTCCTCTCAAATGCTTCGAAGAACCATTTGGGCAACTGCCCGTTGAGACCTGATGCCTATGGCTTCCCTGCCTTCCCCTTCCTCTATGTCTTTCTCCTTCGTATTGATTTACTCTCTCGATAGTCCAACCAATCTGGCCTTTTCCCATATTGGAAGAAGTAAAGCACTGCTTTTATGGCATTATCTGGCGAAAAGCATTCGTCCGCTGGATGAACAGACTGTTCTCCAGTGTCTATAATGAATTCAACCTTCGCGGTTGATGGTCCAGTATATTCAGAGTTTATAGCTCTATATTCATTATGGTCTTCGTCAAGAAAAATTATGGTAGACCGATTGCCCCGAATTAAAATGCTAACCCCCTCGCCAATAACTTCAGTACTTAACCCAAGTGCTTTATAGAGGACCCCTTCAAAGCCCTTCCTATCTTCAACCTTCGGAAACAAAAATATGTCAGAAGATTCTCTGTGTCGGCTTTTCTCTAAATGATGCTCCAATTCTTCAATCGTCCGAACAGATTTTCTTTTGCCCTGGATCTCAATGAAATAGTCCATGCTACCAATCCTCCGTCAAAAAAGGGAAACGCCAGGGGGGGCAGATCTCAACATTCAACAAGCCCTCAATTTTTATCTTCCGGGTCTTCTGGCGCGACTCATCATATTCTGTATGAGGGAATATTAGCGAAAGCACCGAAGCTCGTCAACGAGAATTATTATTAAGAAGAGTATAAATTTGTTTACATTCACCGCAGAGCCGCAGAGGGCGCAGAGAGAAACCTTTTTGTCTGTCAAGAGATACCGACAGGCAAAAATATCCCGGCTGTACAAAGAGATGTCTTGCCGAGGGCAAGAGGCTTATGGAGAATCGGCATCTCCCGATTCTCCATAAAGAGTATCCTGCTCGGCGACCTCTGCGTCTCTAATGAGTCCTGCCTCTTGCAGGAGGAATGGGCGGTGAAAATCCTTAGACTGTTTCACGCCACTGGTCGTAAATGGATGCAAGTCTCGCCTTTCACACCTTTGACATTTGCTTACGAAGGCGGTTACGATTATTCTTGTGAAGATTGAACTGATCGTTCCAGCGGTTGAAGAGAATGCCCGTATCCCCAACCTCGCTCTTCCTATCCTGGCTGGCCTTTCTCCTACCGATGTGAAAATTTCTTTTACTGATGACCTCTTGACTCCGATCGATTTAGGGAAGGATTTGAAGGAGGTCGACCTGGTCGGCATTACGGTTCTATCTAAAACAGCCTTGCGGGCTTATGACATCGCTGACGTTTACCGGAAGAAAGGAATACCCGTTGTTCTCGGTGGCATTCATCCTACGGCCCTTCCGGAGGAAGCCAAAGACCATGCCGATTCGGTCGTCCTCGGAGAGGCGGAAGAAGTCTGGCCTTCTCTCATCGAAGATGCCCGCATGGGAAATCTCAAACCCTTTTACCGGCAGGAAGGTTACACAGAACTATCAAAAATGCCAATGCCCCGGCGAGACATTCTCCCCAAGAGGGGATATCTTCCCGTGGATGTGGTCCAGGTGTCACGGGGATGCCCTTTTCGGTGTGAATTCTGTTCCGTTCAGAAGTTTTTTGGAGAAACTCATCGGTTGAGACCCATCTCCGCGGTCGTTGACGAGGTTCGACGGCTCCCTCACCGATGGATGATGTTCAACGATGATAATATTATCGGAAACCCTTCCTACTCAAAAGAGTTGCTCAAGGCCTTAATCCCTCTCAAGAAGAAATGGTTCGGCCAGGCCTCCTTAACCGGATTGAAGAAGGTCGAAAATGTGGAATTGCTCGCAAAAAGTGGGTGCGCCGGCCTGCTCATTGGGTTTGAATCGCTCTCCAAACCGAACCTCATCCGGTCTCAAAAATACCAGAACGATCCGACAGAATATCGCGAAATCATCCATTCCCTCCATCGGTTCGGCATTGCCATCTGCGGGTCTTTCATCTTTGGATTTGATGAGGATGATCCTTCTGTATTTGAAGAGACGGTCTCTTTCGCCATCCAGACAAAACTCTTCTCAGTGATCTTTATGATTCTCACTCCCTACCCAGGAACAGCCTTTTACCATAGAGTAAAAAACGAGGGACGTCTGGTTCAGGATCAATGGTGGTTATTGGAAAAGCCAGAGGACTCAGCCCCCTACTTCCTTCCGATGAAGATGAGCGCTGAGGCACTTCGGGAGGGCTGGAAAAGGGCCTGGAAGGAGTTCAATTCGTTCCCTTCCATTTGGAAACGGTTTCATTGGAATTATTCCCCCACCTTGGTCAACCGATTCGTCTACTTTCCTTTTCAGTGGATGCAGCATCGGTTCACGAAGAAAAAGATCCTTGAGGGCAGGCGAAGATTTCGAACCGGCTCATTCTAACTGTAATTCAGACACCGGACTCCAGACTTTAGACACCAGACTCATCTTTAATTAGTGTCTGTTTATAAATTACTCCCTCAAGCAGAATCGTCATTCCGGCGAAAGCCGGAATCCAGTACTTTCAAGACCTTCTGGATGCCGGATCAAGTCCGGCATGACGGAACATACTGTTTATGGACAGACACTAATTAAACTTTGATCAATCTGACCTTCGAGTCATAAAAGACCACACTTCCACCAACGGGGTCCTGAAGGCTGGTATTTTTGAGATAGGGATCGATCCACATGGCTGCGTTGAGATGGACTCCAGTGGCTCTTCGTGGGTCG
>CAYGWV010000134.1:0-6013 GCA_964353925.1 uncultured Syntrophaceae bacterium
GATGTCAGAGCCTATCAGAGGAGACAAGCATGGACCAGAAGAAAAAATTGTCTGTCGTCATTGAGCACTGGATCGAACATAACGAGGGCCATAGCGAGGAGTACAAAAAATGGGCTCAAACAGCCGGTGAACTAGGATTGGATTCGGTAAAGGCCGAGATTGAAGAGGCGATGGGAAAAATCTCTCAATCGAGCCACCATCTCGCGAAGGCGCTGAAAATATTACAATAAGCATCCCCCCTCAGAGGCTTTGTCATAATTAACGAGAGACCTCTTCGGTTGCAGGACGGAACTCCGTATTGAAATCGAACGACGTATCAAGCCTCCTTATGAATGATTCTTCAAAAACTCAGATAAGGCTGCGTTAAAAGGATTGGCCTGCTCCACGTTGGAGAGGTGCCGGGCCGAAGGCACGACTACCAGCTTTGAACCTGGAACACGCTCATGCATGGCCTCTGAGGCGGAGACCGGTGTTCCAGGATCGTCTTCCCCGACCATGATCAGAGTGGGGGTTTTGATCCCGGAAATTCGGTCCAGATAATTGAGCCTCCGAATCGCTTCCACGCAACCGATATACCCTGCCACAGGGGTAGCGAGAATTTGCTCCCGAATGAGTTTGACCATAGGAGGATTCTGTCTGAGAAAGGCTGGAGTAAACCACCGCTCTAGGGTCTCTTCGGAGAGAGCCTCCATTCCTTTATTGCCCACCTTCTCCAAACGCTCTTGCCACACCGGTTGAGCCTCTGCAGGGACGATGGAGGCCGTATCGCATAAGACGAGGCTCTTCAGGCGGTCCGGATGATTCAAAACGAGGCACTGACCGATCATCCCACCCATGGACAATCCAACAAAGTGCACTCGATCCAACCCCAGGACGTCCAATAAACCGATGACATCCTCCGCCAGAAGCTCCAGGGTGTATGGACCTGAGGGAGCGTCACTCGCGCCGTGGCCGCGGGTGTCGTACCGGAGTACCTGAAAATAAGGGTTCAAGGCATCCATCTGAGGATTCCACATCAGGAGATTGCAAGCCAGGGAGTGGCTCAAAACGACGACCGGAGCGCCTTTTTTCCCGGAGAGCTCATAATTCATTCGAATCCCGTTGGCCTTGATTTGCATGGTTTCTCCTAGTCCAATTTTATCTGTGTAATCGTTTCATAATCTATGATACCAGATTGATCTGGTTTCCAGGTTATATGAAGGACGGATGCTTGTCAACGGAAAACAAAGAGAGTTTTGGAGACCCCCGATGCACTCGCTTGACACCACCGATTTCAAAACAGGATTGAAGAGATTTCAGGATTTTTGCAAGAATCTCTTTTTTTTCTTGACAAGGGGGTGGGAGCGCGTTATCCTGAGTATATTACCATAGGGGGGTATCGTATGGAACCGGAAAAGAAAGAAGTCTTGTTGAGATTACGAAGAATTGAGGGGCAGATCCGCGGCCTTCAGAGGATGGTCGAGGAAGGTGTTCCTTGTGCGGACGTTCTGACCCAGGTGGCGGCGGCCACTGCCGCTATCAAGAAAGTGGGGACAGCCGTTGTTAAAACGTATATGGAAGAATGTCTGGATAAGGCTCAGAAGAGGCCAGGCGCCAGGCGAGAGGCCGCCTTAAAAGATTTTCAAAAAGCTGTCTCTCGATATATCGATTGGGCGTAATTCAATTGCGGAATGCGGATGGGGGAACTCGGAATCAATGAGCCGAAACTAGGTTGGAGCACTTTATGGATGAAAGAAACGGATTGACAAGAAGGAATTTTCTTAAGACAGGCGCCATCGTAGCGGGAGCCGGGGCGGCTGGAGTTTTGGGGTTATCCAGTATGGCTTCTGCGAATTCCACGAATTATGCCACGCTGATTGACCTGACAAAGTGCGATGGATGTAAGAATGAACCGATGCCGAAATGTGTTGAGGCCTGCCGGAAGGTGAACGAGGAGAAATTTCCCAACCCTCAAGAACCGATCAAAGATCTCTGGCCCCAGAAAACACATGATGACTGGTCAAAAAAGAGGGATGTGGTGAATGCTCTTACTCCTTATAACTGGACAACCGTTCAGAAGGTTGAGATGGAGGGAGAGGAGATCTTCGTCCCCCGTCGGTGTATGCACTGCGACAATCCGCCCTGTGCCAACCTCTGTCCTTTTGGAGCTTTGAATAAGTATAGGGACGGCTCTGTCGTGATCAATCACGATCTCTGCCTCGGAGGAGCGAAATGCAAGTCCGTCTGCCCCTGGCATATCCCTCAAAGACAGAGCGGTGTTGGAATCTATCTCAAGCTTCAGCCCATGCCTGCAGGAGGGGGGGTCATGTATAAATGCGACCTCTGCCACGATCGAATCAAAAAAGGCCTGATCCCTGCCTGTGTGGAGGCCTGTGAAAAAAGACTTGGAGCGAAGAAGCCTCTCTTTTTCGGGAAGAGGGATGAAATCTTAAAGAGGGCCCACGATCGGGCTACAGAGATCAATGGATTTATCTACGGCGAAAAAGAAAATGGCGGCACAGGAACCCTCTACGTCAGCAGAGTTTCGTTTGAGAAGATCGATGCAAAATTGAGAGAAGCCAGATCAACTCTTTCCATGGGAAAGGTCGGGAATCCACTTCGTGACGTCAACGGATGGGCAAAGGGTTTTCTCATCGGTCCGATCATCAGTGCATTGGGCGCCGTGGGCCTTGCGCTCTACCACAAGAATAAGAAGGAGGACACGGATACGGAAAGCAGAAAGACGCAGAGCCCAAAGCCCATAGCGCAGAGCGAGAATGAGCAGAAGGAGGATAACTAAACATGGAAGAGAGAATGATCAGGGAAAGAGAAACCGTCCTGCGCCATAGCCCCATTGAGCTTGCGGAGCACTGGCTCCTTGCCATCTCCGGGCTCCTTCTGATCTTTTCAGGATTTGGGGAGCTCCCCATGTATAAAAGGTACATGGTGACTCAAATCCCGGGATTGAGTTGGGCAGGAGACTTCTTCATCCAGCTAAAACTTCATTATCTCGCAGGAATCGTCTTTGTCTCCATCATGGTCTTTCACGCCCTTTACCATGGATGGCTCGGGCATCAAGGGCTGATCCCGAAGAAAGGGGATGTGAAGGCTTCCTGCAAAACGATCCTTTGCATGCTGGGGTTTGGGGAAGAGCCCAAGATGGATAAGTATCTTCCGGAGCAGAGACTGGCCTATGCCTATCTGGGAGGGGTCGGGTTGATTTTAGTTCTGACGGGTATGGTGAAGGTCATCAAAAATATTCCTGGTGTCTATCTCGCTCCCGCTTTGATCACTTCGATGACACTCATCCATACCTTTGCAACGATCTTCTTTCTATTGGGCGTTCTGGCTCATTTGGCGGCACTGATCTTCAAGGTGAATCGGCCACTGGTCAAATCGATCTTTACCGGAGAGGTCGATTCGGGATACGGGCAGGACCGCCATTCGATCTGGTATGAGGAAATAATGAAAAATAAGGTGAAGGCTAAGGTTGAGGTTGAGGATAAAGTAGACGAGATAAAAAAAGAGAAGGTTATGGTTGAGGCCGAGGTTGAGAATCAAGAAAATGACAAGGCCAGGAGCGCGACGGAAGGGGAAGAGAGACAAACAGGGAAGGAGGAGAATACGATGCCATCAACAATAAAAGTAAAAGGGATGAGTTGCCAGCATTGTGTGATGTCCGTGACGAAGGCACTGGGTCAGGTGGAAGGAATCAAGAACGTTCAGGTGGACCTTGCCAAAGGAGAGGTTCGATTCGACAACTCAAAAGAGATTGCTTCGAACCGGATTGAGAAAGCCATCAGTGATGCAGGGTATGAAGTCGTTTCAGCCTAAACAAAGGTTAGGGTTTAGAATTTTGACGAATCACGAATCACGAGCACGATTCACGTTATTTCCTGATGGAGGAGAAAAACATGCCTATCTATGAATACCGGTGTCGCAAGTGTGAGGTCATTTTTGAGAGATTCCAGAAGGCCAATGAAGGTGGGGAGTCTTTGACCTGCCCTGCCTGTGGAGCAAAGAAGCCTGAAAAGATCCTTTCCGGTTTTTCTTCTTCCAAAGGATCGGAATCATCCTCTTCTTGCGGTTCTTCGGGAGGTTCGTCAAGATTTACTTGAGGCTGATCGCTACCGGTGGTTCACCGGGTTTAAGACTCTAAGTTCCTTGCTTATTCATTATAGATTTGGTAGATTAGGTCATCCTCACTAACTCCTACTACATCCGTCTTCCTTTCGGGAGAGGGTTTTGGGGTGGTTTTTATTCTCCATAACCTTTTGCATAAAATAAGGCCTATTCTCAAAAAGAATGGGCTTTTTTTTAGAATGTTACAGAATGCAATCTCCTTACACCTCACGACTTGGGCCTAACGGTTGAGGATTTACGCTTTGCGGAAGGTCAGTTGGGTCAGGTCGAATAGAATGAGTTTCATAAGTGAAAGAATTCAACGACCTCCCTCAGGGCATTCTCGACAGGCAGGCAAAGCTCAAACAAAGACTGTAACGCGTGACTGCAGAAGGTAGGCAGAGAGCAAGGCGAAAAGAGGCGGAAGTTGGGGTGGCCCTTCCCCTTTTTCTGATAAGAGGGGAGGACCAAGACATAGAAAAACTCAAGAAAGGAGAGTGTCATGAAAGAGAAAAGCAAAGGGGTAAAGGAAAGCAAGAAGGCGCCGCAGAAAAGCCTCAAAGAGAAGAGAAAGATGAAAAAGGAGAAGAAGAACAGGTAGGTCGAACAGCCTCCATGATCCGGGGGCAGCCCTACTTTTTTCTAACTCCGGCGACGATCAGCAAGATCCCACTCCCGATGGCTAAGACGCCCAGGATTGGGTGTAGCGGGATTGTTTTGTTTTTTTGCTTGTAAGCTTGAATGGGTCCGAAATCAATGACCTTCTCACGGGTCGTGAAGGGAATCCCCTGGTAGATCAGAGAAATCACTCCGACTGCAGTGAGGAGGATCCCCACGATGGTGATGAACTTCATTTTCTGACTTCTCCTTGTTGGAGTTTTTTTGACTGAGACGCCATTTGAAGGGCTTGTGTTTATTGTATGAAATGCGATGATGGATTTCAATAGGGGAAGAGAGATAGGGAGATGCGGGGATGGGGAGATAATGAAACATCTTAAATTTCGGACTGCGGAATGCGGATTGCGGAATGGAAAAAGCTGATTTCAAGATAAGAAAGATGACGGGGAGCCGCGGGGTCGGGGAGATAAGAAGTCAATGAGACCCCTCATGAAGATCGAAGAGCAGGCCTTGTTGAATGTTGCGACCTCACCTTTGTGGTCTCGATTAAAATAGAAACACTCTATTCTCTGGTGTTCTTACTTCACCCCTTTTTCTTTTAAAATCAAAATCACGTTTTGGAAGTCGTCCACGAGTCCGTAGTCGGCCACGCCAAAGATGGGAGCGCGGGGGTCCTTTACCCCACCCTAATACCTTTTACTTCAAGAATATTTTGTGAACTTTTTCTCCTTGACAATGATTTCCTTCCGTGGTATTTCAGATGCTGCATTCGGATGGTCTTCCAGAACAACATGTTCTTTTTTCCTATCTTCCCATCTCAAGAAGGTGGTTGACTTCTTAGGGGGGCGGGGTGGATAGAATCATCGAAAGCCTGGCATTTCAAAATGAAGATGCCGGGCTTTATTTTTTGATCATGGGGGAGCCAAATGGATCGTAAATAATTTAATTTATTGGCGATTGTTGTCCTATTCTTTTTTTCATGGACCTTTGGGGGGTTGTTTCAGGTTGCTTATGCCGTTGATAATCTTCCCCAATCTACCAACAACACTCAGCAGGCACAGACACCAAAATCAGAGAAGAAGTTGCAGAAGGCAATAGAGGAGATAGATGGGATTCTTGAGGACCCATCTACCGAGAGGGAGGCAAAAGCCGCCAAGATAAAGGGAAAAAGAGCGGAGATAGAGAACCTTGATACGGAGATTAGGAAGCAGTTTGCAGAGACAGAGAAGAAGCTTAAAGACGCAGGACTTCCCCAAGAAATACTCCAGAGACATCATAAATTTGTGAAGCACTA
>CAYGWV010000135.1:0-15114 GCA_964353925.1 uncultured Syntrophaceae bacterium
AACGCCCAGTCCATCTTCGAGCTGGCGCAGACCGAAAACATCCCTGGCATCAAGGAAGAGATCAAGAGGGACTTCGGCTTCACCCCCGATTTCGAAATGGGTAAATTCTACCTCGAATCGAACGATGGGGCCGGAAACACCTTCAAGGCGACGGCCAAACCCGTGCTCATCGGCACTGCGGTTTGCGGTGCAACAACCATGATCTTCTCGATCATCCTGCTCCTCCAGAGCAAGAACATGCTGCAGGTGCAGTTGACCGACGCGCCGATCATTCTCGGCCTGATTTGCGGCGGCGCGGTGATCTTCTGGTTCGCTGGCGCCTCCATGCAGGCGGTCACCACCGGCGCGTACCGGGCGGTCGAGTTCATTAAAAGGACGATGAACCTGGACAAGACGGAAGCCGATATCGAGGATTCCAAGACCGTGGTAAAGATCTGCACCCAGTATGCGCAGAAGGGGATGTGGAACATCTTCATCGCACTGATTTCCATCACGCTCGCCTTCGCGCTACTGAACCCGAACTTCTTCGTCGCCTATCTGATTTCCATCGCCTGCTTCGGCCTCTTTGAGGCCATCTACATGGCCAACGCCGGCGGCGCGTGGGACAACGCGAAGAAGGTTGTCGAAGTCGACCTAAGGGAAAAGGGCACGGCGCTCCATGCCGCAACGGTCATTGGCGACACGGTGGGCGACCCCTTCAAGGATACTTCCTCCGTATCCATGAACCCCATCATCAAATTCTCGACTCTGTTCGGCCTGCTCGCGACCGAAATTGCGATCGAGATGGCGGCACATGCGAAAGAAGCCAATTCGA
Source organism: uncultured Syntrophaceae bacterium (assembly GCA_964353925.1). Classification (GTDB taxonomy): domain Bacteria; phylum Desulfobacterota; class BSN033; order BSN033; family UBA1163; genus CAVQFR01. The sequence continues at coordinate 815 of CAYGWV010000135.1, forward strand.
CGGACTATGCTCCCTACCTCGCTATTCCGGTATTCATTGTCGGGCTTATCTTTGTGTGGCGTTCGTTCTATTCGATGAGAATACCGTTGGAAGAAGCCAGTAAACAACTGCCGTCTATGGAGACAAAAATCGCTCACGTACACAAGTAAAAGTGCGGGGCATAGAGCTTACGTCAAAGGCCCTCACCTCTTATCGAGGTGAAGGCCTTTTTTATTTGCTAACGTACCGGGTTGAGCTTGAGTCGATCGTTTGGCAGACACTCTTCATTGGTGCTACGATTGTTGCAGACGTTCTGATCTAAATGAAGACAATGGTTGAAGAGCGCTCGCTACCGGAGAAAATCGGAAAGTCCTTTCGACAGGGAGAGGATCATCTACTCTTTACGATGTTTGGTTTCGTAGATGCGCCGTTTGATCTGGCCAATTTCTTTGGTGACAGGAATCTCTTTCGGACAGACCTCTGTACACTTCCACAAGGTCTGACAACCCCACGCCCCGTCTTTGTGATCGAGGAGAGCCATCCTTTCTTCCGAACCCTCATCCCTTGAATCGAAGAGGTATCGAAAGGACCGGACAAGGGCAGCAGGACCCACATAGCTTGCTGTCTCCGGATTCTGATTGATAGGACAGGCTGCCGTACAGCAAGCGCAGAGGATACAACGGATGGCCTCTTCAAAGAGGCGCTGTCCCTCCGGAGACTGGGATCGTTCCTGATCAGGGGGAGGGGTTTTTGTGATCAGATAAGGCTTGATCGAATTGTATTTCTCAAAAAAGGGATCGAGATCCACGATCAGATCTTTGATCACCTTAAACACCGGAAAAGGCTCAATCAGAACTTCTTCCTTAAAGTCCCTCGCCAACTTTTGACAGGGCAAGGAGCAGATGCCATTGATCCTCATCCCGTCTGATCCACAGATGCCGTGACCACAAGACCATCGGTAAGAGAGGGTCGGATCCTGTTCCCATCGGATTCGGTTGAGGCAATCGAGAAGCCGATCCATGGGATCGACCTCGACTTCATAGGTTTGGTAGTAAGGCTTCTCATCCTTGTTCGGATCAAAACGGAATATTCTTAATTTGGTAATCATCAAAAACTTCTTACCCAGATTGCTTCGTCGCTGATGCGCCTCGCAATGACATGATCAATGGCCCGCTTATCTTTCATTGGGAATAGACATCCTCTCCGATTTTCATCATTTTTCAATCTGAAATCTGAAATCTACAATCCTCCTAGTAGACCCTCGCCTCGGGTTGGAATCGGGTGATCTTCACCGGTTTATACCTCACCTCCGGCTCTTTCGGGGTTTGGAAAACAAGGGTATGCTTTAAAAAATATCGATCCGCCCGCGAAGGGAAATCCTCCCGGTAGTGGGCTCCCCGGCTTTCCCTCCGATGGAGGGCGCTAAAAAGGATCGCCTCCGAGAGCTCAAGCTGATGGCCCAGCTCGATTGCCTCCATCAATTCATAATTGAAAGTCTTTCCCTTGTTCACGACCCCAATCTCTCTGTAACGCGCTTTCAGGTCTTGGATCTCCTTAATCCCCTTTTTTATGCCGTCCTCATTTCGAAAAACCGAACCATAATCCATCATCACAGACTGCAACTTTTTCCTGAGTGGATCGATTTTCTCTCGAGCGGGATAGTTCAATAATCGCATGATCTTTTCTTCTGATGATTTCAGAGACTCCGCCGAGACGGATGCATGGCCCACTCCCTTCATTTTCTCTTTCATGGCCAACCCGCTTCTCCGGCCGAAGACGAGTAGATCGAGGAGTGAATTGCAGCCGAGTCGGGTCGCCCCGTGAACCGATACACAGGCACATTCTCCTGCCGCATACAATCCGGGCACAATGGAACCCTTCTCATTCGCCAAGACCCTTCCATCGACGTCTGTAGGAATGCCTCCCATCATATAATGACAAGTGGGCGCCACTGGAACGGGATCGTAGACCGGGTCAATGCCTGTGTAGATTCTGACAAATGAGGCAATCTCCCAGAGTTTCTCCTGAATCTTCTCCTCTCCAAGATGAGTGAGATCGAGATGGACATAATCTTTTCCACCGATCCCCCTCCCTTCTCGAATCTCCGTGAGAATGGCTCTGGAGACGACATCTCTCGCCGCGAGGTCCTTTACGGTGGGAGCATATCGCTCCATGAAACGCTCGCCCAATCGGTTGCGCAAAAGCCCACCCTCGCCTCTGGCTGCTTCGCTCACCAAAATACCTAAGGGGTAAAGCCCTGTGGGATGAAACTGGACAAATTCCATATCTTCGAGAGGAATTCCCAGGTTGTAGACTAAAGTGAAGGCCTCGCCAGTGGTTGCATTGCCGTTGGAGGTCGTCTTGTAAACTCTTCCGCAACCTCCGGTGGCCAAAAGAACGGCTTTGGCCTGGAGGAGATGGAGTTCTCCCGTGGCAAGATCATAGGTCACAACCCCCACACATCTTCTTCGATCCATGATCAGCGAAAGGAGGTAGTGTTCAGAATAGAATTTTGCCTGATGCCGCAGGCATTGGTCGAAGAGGGTATCGAGGACAACCCTTCCAGTATGGTCTGCCGCATAACAGGCCCTCTTCACAGGTTTCTTTCCGTAATCCCGGGTATGACCACCGAAGTTCCGTTGGGCGATCTTTCCCTCGGCAGTGCGACTGAAAGGAACTCCCATGTGCTCCAACTCATAGATGGCCCGCGGCGAATCCTTGACCAGGATCTCGATGGCATCCTGATCCCCCAAGTAATCGCCTCCCTTGACGGTATCGTAGAAATACCATTTCCAATGATCCTCCTCCTCATTGCCGAGCGGAGCGGTGATCCCTCCCTGGGCCGCTCCGGAATGGGATCGCGTAGGAAGAACTTTACTGACGATCGCCACATCGGCCTGGCCCACACACTCGACCGCTGCCCGAAGGCCTGCCAAACCGGCTCCCACAATGACAATATCGTGTTGGAAGATCATTTCGATCGCTCCCCAATGGGGATATAGGGACATGCCTGGGGACCGCAATAGGTCCCCACATAATCTGCATCGGGACGGTAGAGTTCGGGTTTGGGTTGGGCTTCAGCAAACTTCTCTTCGATGATATGGGCTGCCCAACCGGAGATCCGGGAGATCGCAAAGACAGGGGTGAAGAGGTCTGTTGGAATCCCCATCATGTGATAGACCGAAGCGCTGTAGAAATCGACATTGGGATAAATCTCTTTCCCTTTCAACTTTCTGAACTCTTCCCGGGTGGATGCCTCAATCGCCTTCGTCAACTCAAACCATTTCCCATCTCCTGTACGATCTGCCAGCCGGCTGCATATTCCTCTGAGGATCGTAGCCCTTGGGTCTTCGGTATGGTAAACCGCATGCCCCATGCCCATCACCTTTCCTCCCTTTTGGAGCTTCTCAGAAACCCAGGACTTCGCACGATTGACCTCTCCCACCTCCAAAAGCATCTTCATCACCTCACTATTGGCGCCCCCGTGGAGTTCTCCCGAAAGGGCTGCCATCGCGGCCACGATCGAAGCATAAAGATGGGCATGGGTGGAAGCCACTTCCCTGCCGGCAAAAGTGGAGGCGTTAAAGGAATGTTCGGCGTGGAGGATCAAACAGATATCGAAATCCCGCGCAGTCGCTTGATCAGGATGAGATCCGGATAGCATATATAAGAAGTTTCCTGCATGGGTGAGTTCAGGATTGGGACGGACCGGTTCTTTCCCTTTTCGAATACGATCCCATGCGGCCACAACGTTAGGCAGTTTGGCAATGAGGCGGATCGCCTTTTTGAAATTCGCGTTCCTCGACTCGTCATGCAATTGGGGGTCATAAGCCGCCAGAATGGGAACAGCGGCTTCCAGGACATCCATGGGATGCGCAGACTTCGGCATCATCTTCATAATTCCATAAACCGTTTCAGGAACCTCTCTTTCTGAGATGAGTTCTGACTGAAACCTTTTCAACTCCTCTTCTTTAGGTAGGTGGTCATTGAGCAGGAGAAAAGAAACCTCTTCAAAGGTGGAATGGACGACAAGGTCACAGATATTTAGACCTCGATAAATAAGACTCCCTTTCTCCCCATCGACATCCGAGATCCGGGTATCTGCCACCTTGACCCCCCGAAGGCCGATGTTTTTAGTCTCCCCTATCTCCTTCATCTTTTTAAATCCTCCCTGACTATCTTTGGACCCCCGAAAAACCCTCCGGGGTCCCTTACTATTATTAAAATATACAGAATCTCCTCCGCAATTCAATTAGTTTTTTATACAAACGCAGAATCAACCCTTCGACTTTCCCCGGTCTAAAGCCCGGTGTTTGCTCAGGGTTGATACCGAGCGGCGCTCTTCACCCCGTCCTGAAGGATGGGGTTTGGCGCCGTCGAAGTATCAATCTTAATATTCGGCTCCGTTCTCCCTTCACCCCATCCTCTCCCCTTGTAGGCTGGGTCGTAATTAAGAGAGACCCCTTCGGGTGCAAGACGATCCAGGCGGTCAGGTGACGAAGCTTTAGGCCTGCCGGCGCGAAGTCCCGCCTTGCGGGACGAAGGCAGGGCGGAAACCTTTTATCGATCAGCTGCCGGGCTGCAGGTCCATCAAAAGATGGCGTGGGCAGGAAGCTCAACTACCCATAACTCTTAATGACCGCATTCTAAAGCTGAGGAGCCTGACTGTCTGGTCCGTCAGTATCTACCCTCCATCATGGTTGCGACACAGTCTCTTGAAGGGGAGACGGGAATAATCGGGGTATTTTCTAGCCAATTGATTTCTTGATAATTCGATTTTTTTTCCATAGAATGGCTTAAGAATAAGGGAGGAAGAAGATGACTGCCTCAAACAAGGAGTACCGAATAGAAAAAGATTCGATGGGTCCAGTCCACGTTCCCAAAGAGGCTTATTATGGCGCCCAGACGCAGAGGGCGATTGAAAATTTCCCCATCAGCGGTTGGCGATTTCAGCGGGAAATGATTTATGCCCTGGGCCTGATCAAATACGGAGCGGCAAAAGTGAATTCGGAATTAGGCCTCTTAAAAGGAAGAACGGCCAGGGCCATTCAGAAGGCTTCGGATGAGGTAATGGGAGGAAAATGGGATGCTGAATTTGTCGTGGATATCTTTCAGACCGGCTCCGGGACATCGACCAATATGAATGCCAATGAGTTGATTGCCAATCGGGCGAATGAAATCCTTGGAGGCCGGAAAGGAATCTATCAACCTATTCATCCGAATAACCATGTCAATCTGGGGCAATCCAGCAACGACGTCTTTCCTTCCTGCATCCATATTGCCTCGATGATCCTCTTAAGGGAGAGACTTCTGCCGGCCCTGGAGGGTCTTCAAAAGGCTCTTAAGAAAAAGGGAAAACAGTTTCATCCCGTCCTTAAAATTGGGAGAACCCATCTTCAAGATGCAACCCCCATTCGGCTGGGCCAGGAATTTGGGGGATACGCACAGCAGGTCGCATCGGGCATCCGTCGAATTCGAAATACGTTCGAATCTCTTTCTCAGCTCCCTTTAGGAGGGACTGCTGTAGGGACTGGGATAAACACTCACCCCCTTTTTGCCAAGAAAGTGATTCCCATCATAAGAAGGAAAACAGGTTATCCCTTTCGGGAGGCGGTTGACCATTTTGAGGCTCAGGGCGCCAGGGATGCCTTGGTAGAAATGAGCGGGGCGTTGAAAATGGCTTCTGTCAGTCTAATTAAAATCGCCAATGACATTCGATGGTTGGGCTCAGGCCCCCGTTGTGGAATTGGTGAGATTCGTCTTCCAGAAACCCAACCGGGCTCTTCCATCATGCCCGGAAAAATCAACCCCGTCATTCCTGAATCCCTTATTCAGGTCTGCGCCCAAGTGATTGGAAATGACACAGTCATTACCTTGGGGGGGTTGAGCGGCAATTTTGAGCTCAATGTGATGATGCCATTGATCGCCCACAATCTACTTCAATCCATTCGCCTCCTCGCCAGTGCAGTCGATAATTTCTCAAAAAGATGTATCGAAGGGTTGGAGGCAGATCGTGAACGGTGCGAAGAGATGATCGAAAAAAGCCTTGCCCTTGCCACCGCCCTCACGCCGAAAGTCGGATATGATGAAGCAGCCCGAATTGCCAAAAAGGCATATGCTCAGAGGAAGACGATCCGTCAGGTGGTTGACGAGGAGGGGATTCTCTCCAAGGACGAATTGGACCGATGGCTCGATCCTCGATCGATGATCGCCCCTGCAAAACTTAATAAAACGAAAAAGTAGGCTTATCCTCTCTGCCCCTTGATAGATGGAAAAACTCTTGACACCCTCAAGCACAGTGTATATCTTATTTATAAGGGGAAACAAAAGAAAGGAGGGTGATATTAATGTATTTTATAACAATTTCTGAAATGTTTGGAACAAAGGGGACTCAGATTGCTCAACAGGTGGCCAAGGGGTTGAATTATGCGTATTATGGCGAGGCGGAGCTGCTTCATTTCGCAGAGGAAATGGGATTTTTCGCGGATGTCAAAAAATTAGATGAAAAAGGCCCTCATCTTCTCGAAAGATTCTTTAGCGAGAAGCCGAAAGTCTATCTCGATCGGTTACAATCTGTCATCTTTGAGCTGGCAAAGAAAGGGAATGCGTTATTCTTTGGAAAGGGAAGTCAACTTCTTCTTAACTCCTTCAATTGTGCCCTTCATGTCCTCGTCACAGGATCTATGGAAAAAAGGATTCAACGAATCATAGAAGAAAAAAAGGTGGATAGAGAAATTGCCGAAAAATTGATTCATCGATCAGATCAGGATAAAAGAGGTTTTTTGAGATTTGCTTTTGAAGAGGACTGGTTAAATCCAAATCTCTACGATCTCGTTCTGAACACGGATAAAGTGACCATCGATTCGGCTACTAAAATGGTCATGGAGGCGGCCAAATCGGACGGAATCAAAGCCTGTGGGATAGATTCGATGAATCTGCTCGAAAAATTATCCCTTCAACGCAAAGTAGAGGCCGCTTTCCTCGAAGCAGGGTTGGAGAGTCAACACACTTTTTACAACGTGGAAGACGGGGAGACGGTGCGGATTTATGGTATTGTTTATTCTCTCCAGGAAAAAGAGGCCTTGGAGAAAATGATGAAAGGGATAAAAGGGGTGAGGAAAGTGATTAATAATTTGACCGTATTCCAGGGGGCCATGGGAGGCGCTTAACCAGGGTTTCCCATCCTGAAAAGTGGAGTTCCACTGACAAACCCGTGGTACCTGACTAACGCCCGATCGGGGCGACATCCCGGCCAAAAGTTGGCGCATTCATCTACGGCCAAAGGCCGTGGCTTTATGCTGCCGGGGCAAGAAGAACTTAACCGGAGTTTAAACAAAAGCGGTGGGGTTGAAAGGCTACCCTAAAAAGGATAGCCTTTTATTTATTATCCTCTTTCTTATCCATTCTCAAATTTTAGTGATCATCAATCTGGTCGAACCCTCAGGAATTACTTCCTTTTCAAATAGGTCAAAAGGAGTATCCCTCCGATGATCATAAAAGTCGAAAGCGTTTGTCCCATCGTGAAGGGGCCCAGGATAAATCCGAGCTGAGGGTCGGGTTCCCTGAAGTGTTCTACAAAAAAACGAAAAATACCATAAAGCGAAAGAAACAGCGCCAAAAGTCCGCCATCGGGAAGTTTCTTGTCTTTGAGAAACCAGAGGATCAAAAAGAGAACTCCTCCTTCTAAACCACTTTCATAAAGCTGAGAGGGATGTCGAGGAAGGGGGCCTCCTTTTGGGAAGACCATCCCCCAGGGAACTTGAGTGACGCGGCCATAGAGCTCCCCATTGATGAAATTACCGATTCTCCCTAAACCCAATCCAATAGGAGCGGTGACAATGAAAAGGTCAACGATCTTCCAGAACGGCTTTTTATTCTTCCAGGAAAAAAGAATCGCAACGATGAGGACGCCGATCAATCCTCCATGAAAGGACATGCCCCCATGCCAGATCGCAAAGATCTCGAGGGGATCTTTTAGATACATCTTCAGGTCATAGAATAGAACATATCCTAAACGAGCTCCGATGATTAATCCCAGGATCAGATAGAAATAAAGATTCTCCACGTCCAGTTTTGAAACACCAAAATCTTTTCTCTTCATTTGATACCGGACGAGGAGATAGGAGGCGAAGAACCCGAAAACATACATTAACCCATACCAACTTACTCGAATGGGCCCAAGTTCAATCAAGATCGGATCAATATGGACGGTCATGTTTTTCTCCTGATGTTTCAATTTTATTGGAGAACGAGCAAATATTCAAGCCCTTTTCAGCCCGTAAATAAAATTGACGGTCAATATTAATTTATGTATAATTTTCGTGACTTTATGGGAGAACCCTCTAAGAAACAACAAATTCTACAGGATCTGAAGAAATTCATTCTGTCGAAGACCTCCATCGTCTATATCCAATCCGATGAAGAAGATCGGGTAGAAGGCCTGCTCAAAGAACTCAGCGCCACCTTTCAACCCAAGCCCAAACTCTTCATCTGGAACCCTTTTCAAGGATTGACTGGAGAGAATGAAAAGATTGAGAATTCGAAAAACCCTTTTGAGGCTTTGGACAAAGTGATCCAGAGTACAGAACAGGCTTTTTATCTCTTTGAGGGACTCCACCCCTTTTTGAATACGGACCTTTCCCTTCCAAGGAAGTTAAAAGATCTCCACCGCTCGCTTCGAAATCGATACACGACCCTATTTATCGTGGCTCCTGTTCTGGTCGTTCCGGAAGAACTTAAGCGAGACATGGTGGTTTATGAACTTCCCATGCCGGATGCAATGGAAGTGGAGCGAACCCTGATGGAAGTTCTCTCCGCAAGTCCCCAGGCTCCCAAATTAACGGAATCCCTGACGCCGGAGTTGAAGGACCGGATGGTGAAGGCCGCGCTTGGCCTTTCTCTCGACCAGGTGGCCCGTGCTTTTCGGAGTGCCCTGATAGGAAGGACGGCCATCGACGCCTCTCTGATCGATGCGGTGCTTGAGGAAAAAGGGCAGCTCATTAAGAAATCGGGGATCCTCAATTTGGTGACCCGTCGGCCTGCCCTGGAGGACATCGGCGGGCTGGAAAACCTCAAAGACTGGCTGAAGAAAAGGTCCAAAGTTTTGAGCAATGAGGGAAAGTCCTTCGGTCTCCAACTCCCAAAGGGGGTCCTGATCACCGGGCTTTCAGGATGTGGCAAAAGCCTCTGCGCCAAGGCATTTGCCTCTTTCTGGCAAGTGCCTCTGCTCCACCTGGACATGGCCAGGCTCTATGATAGAACGATTGGAGAGCCGGAAGAAGCGTTGCAGGTTTCCCTTCGGACGGCGGAATCTGTGGCGCCCTGTGTTCTCTGGATCGATGAGATCGAGGCAGGCATCAGCATTCAAAGCCAAAAAGCCGGAGGAGGGACTCAATCTCGGGTCTTTGCTTCCTTTCTCACCTGGATGCAGGAAAAGAGCGCTTTCGTCTTTATCGCTGCGACAGCCAATGTGATTGAACTCCTCCCCCCGGAGGTGTTGAGAAAGGGTCGTTTTGACCAGATCTTTTTTGTCACGTTACCGAAGGCTCAGGAAAGAAAATCCATTTTAGCCATCCATCTGAAAAAAAACGGCGCAGATTTATCCCAGGTCAATTTGGATATGTTGGTCAAAGTGACCGAGGGGTTTAACGGTGCAGAGATTGAGCAGTCGGTCAACGGAGCGATGATCGAAGCCTTTAATTCAGGCCGACCGATTAATGAACATGATCTGGTGATCTCGGCGGGTAATATCATCCCTCTCTCCACGACCATGAGGGAAGAGATGGGAAGAATGGAACGCTGGGCCTATAATAGGGCCATTCCAGCCTCTAAATAAAAAACAACCCTGCGACTCCCCGGCTCAAGGTCGGGGCTGGCTTAGGGTCAACCCGGAGCGGCGGGTTTTTCCCTGTCTAAGAGGGTGGAAGTTGGCGCGCTGTCGAAGGGGTCAATAATCCTTTTTGTCCTCGTCGTCGTAATCCTCCTCCTCGAAATCGTCTTCTTCTGAATCTTCTTCCTCCTCTTCTTCCTCTTTCTCTTTTTTCTTTTGCTTTATTCTGAAATCGATCTTTTCTAAGCTCTCATCTCCAAGATCGTCGATCACTTCATTAAAAAACATGGCTAAAGAGATGATATACTCCTCGGGTAAATCCCGGAACCATTCGATGACCTTCTCCGCTATTTCCATCTTCTCGCTGGTCGACGAGTTCTCTATAAGATCGATCGCCTTACGATAATGTTTATTGAACACTCTGATCATAAAACGATTCTCGCCTCCTGTTCATTTTTTGATCTTCTCATGGATATTATACTTTCCTTCTCCCCTGGGGACAATAAAAAAAATTTGGAGATGATACGAGATGAGGAAAAGATAAAGACATTGTTACCGAAATCTTGTGATTTTGACTCCGCTGAAGGGCATTTTGGAAAGATACTCCCTTAGCAAAACCTTCTTCACTGCTCCGCCTTTCCCTTTAGTACCACTGGCATGAATGAGAAAGACTGCCTTGCTCCGCTGATTTCCCTCGGATTCTGTCACCTCGATGATTCCCATGTGCCCGATGATCTCACCGACTTCCCTCTTCTCAGGTTTTTTTGCAAAAAAAACGAGGTCTCCGCTTTTTAAACTTTTCATCTCTCGCATCAGTGCATCAGAGGAGAGAACCTCCACAAACTCCTTTCCCCTTGACCCCTTTATTTTCATCATTTTCCCAACTGCAGAGGTCATCTCTTGACCCCACTTTCCACTCTCAATCATATCTTCCCCGTATTCAAAACGGTCATCATAATTGATGACATGACCCTCCTGAAGAACACCTTTTGAATGGAATCTTCTTTCCAGGGCAACTTGAATGGCCTCCTCAGGGGTGTGGCTCAAGGCAAGCTCCACTGCCCTGAAAGTCAAATACATACAATCCACCCTCTCATCTGACACAATCGTTGCCTTGGAGACGTACTCCCCTAAAGGGTCCATATCATAAGGAACGCCTATAAATCTCTCTGCCCAGAAGGCAATTCTCTCCCCGATGGGTTTACCCATTAAGAGGGTCTGGAATTTCTGAATTTCTTCGCCCGTAAGGGCAAAACAGGGCTGAAGGGATAGGTGGAATATCAAGAGGATGAAGAAGGTCGTTTGCAATGTCACATGGCTGCTATTCTTATGAGGACTCGCCCAAACACCCAGTCGTTTCATCTTTTTCTCCTCCCGTCATTCAAATTATCCTTCAAATGATCCGGTGGCAGGTTTAAAACTTGAAAGGCAAAAAGAAGTATATCATTCTTGCTCAAGGGCGCGACAGTTGTTTTCCACCCTCCGTTAACTATTTCATTTTCTCCTTCTATCCCTATTCTCTCCATTCGATCCTGCCTGACGATTCTCCAGAATCACCTGATCAATAATCTCTCCGCAAAGGATACACCTCCACCCCAAAAAGTGCTCATGGGATCCATAGAACCTTTCATAGACCATCATACTACCACAACGATGACACTTCATAGAAAACTCCTGCATTAATTTTTTCATTAAAGTTCGTTTTATAAAATTTAATGACTTTTTTGTCAAATTTTTTTAGGCTATCCTTATATTAATGATTAATGACCTTTCCAATTCTTATTGACGCCCTGATATTTATAGCTGGATATTCGGTATCGTTTGTAGCATTACAGCATGTTTAGCCCGGCATTCAGGCTGAAGATTATATAATGAACCACACCGGAAGATTAAAAACTTTTAATCCAATTTTAATCTTTTTTTAATTTTTCTATTGTATACTGATTATTAATCAGTGCATCTTTCGCCCCCCGTTTGATGTACTGGCAGGGATCAGTTTACGGCCCTCCTCTAACTGATCCCTTTTTTATCCGCCTACGCAAAGGACCACGCCTTACGTGCCGTAACGTCTGTCGGAGCGAAACCGCTCAAGTAAAGGCAGCCACTGGCGGTCCCGTGGATGAATGGATAAACCGTTTGATGGGCTTTAGTTGAGGTCCGCACTGTTAAATTGTGAAAAAGAGCAAGAGAATAATTACAGAGGCAACTTATGAACAGCAAAAGATATCTGATCATCTCGATCGTTGCGTTAAGCCTTTTAGTATCTACCTCGACCGTGTTGGCCATAGGTGATGACAAGCATAGTCGCCCATCGCTTAAGGGTCTAAAGAAATTGATCGTGGTTGTGCAAATTGAAAAACCGGTCTCTGACGATTTTAAGAAAGTCGGCCTTACTGAAGAGCGAATTCGTACGGGGATAGAGCTCAAACTTCAGGAGGCAAAAATTGATGTGGTATACACAGAGAACGTCCCCTCGGATACTCCCATTCTTCACGTGGAGGTGAACGGTTCAAGAAGAAACGGTAAGACATTTTCATTTCTCATTGAAGTTGAACTATGGCAAAAAAGCTTTTTGAAACGAGATCTCCAGATCGAAGTGATGGCGGCGACGTGGTCCGCAGGAGTTTTCGGTTTAGGGTCAGCCTCAAAAATTGCAGACGACGTTATGGGATGGATCAACAGTACGATGGACACCTTTGTTAAAGCTTACTTATCGGTAAATTCTTAAGCAAATTTCCTTTGAAAGAAAATAATCCCTTCATTCTTTTCCCTGGAGGGATGTTTCATTTCTGCATGAAACGCAGCGATGGATGCAGCGGTTAGCACATTGGATAAACGTCAGGATGCGGGGCCTCAACTTTTTGGTTTGAGAACTTATGCCGATGCAAAAGGATAGAAAATTCTTAAAGAATATCTCGATCTCAGGGCGATCACCGATCAAATAGGAGCAGATGACTGCTTGGCCGGATAAAAAGGCCCCGTATATCTTCTCTTGGGGTGGGGTTTTGTTGGTGGGATATAAAAGATATACGGGGCCACAAATTGGTTTAACGTTAACGCAATAAAACATAATAGAAAGGATTTGTCAAGAATTTTTTACCAATTTTTTTGCTAATTCGCGGCAGCTCGAAAGACACTTTGAAATCCCATTGATATTCAGTAGGTTATCATTACATCAAAAGACCCGCGTTTGAGCACTTCGGTCACTTTTGGTTGTCCGTCTTTCCCACAATTGGCGATTGGATTGAACGGAGACAAGTTGATTCTCGGGATCCCAAGGAATTAAAAGGCATTAAATAATGAGGGAAAAGGATATCTTGGTTTGTCAGATCACGTTGAACTGGAAAAGCAGAAAATCGAGCCGGCTGGATGATTATGAGGCTCACCAGGAATAACTCTTAGAACTGCGGAGTCACCCTCGCCTATATCACTCCATCTCAAGAGGATTTGGTGCCGGAGGTCGGAATCGAACCGCCACAACCACAGTCCAGCGTTCTTTTAAAATAGACTCAAAAATATCTTGACTTATGTTCATTATTATATTATGTTCATAATAATTGAACAACAACATAAATTGAACTTCGTGAGTTATCTCTATGGGAAAAATAAAAGAAAATGAGCTTTTGCAACTTGCCCTGGAAGCACTTAGAAAGAACCTTCCCGGGCAGGCAGAAATTAAGACCGTAAACCCTGTTCGCGATCCCAGGGGTCGTGCAGATTACCTATTGCGGATATTAATGCAGCGCAAAGAAATAAGGTATTATGCTGAGGTCAAGGCCAGTGTAACCAAGGCTGACAAGTTGTTGGCGATGATGCGCAAAGGTGACCTTGACCACCCGCTTTTGCTGGTCACCAAATACATAAGCCCACAACTGGCGGACGAATTGAAGCAGAACGGGACAGAATTTATAGATATGGCTGGAAACGCGTTTATCAATCAACCACCTCTATACATTTTTGTAAAAGGGAACAAGCCCGATATTGTCAAAACCCCTCCCACTAAACGAACCTTCAAACCTGCGGGGCTTAAAGTAATTTATGCCTTCCTGTGTAATCCTGGCTTGGAGAATAAAACATATCGAGCGATTGCTGCCGAGACGGATGTGGCCCTCGGAACTGTTGACTGGATAATGAAAGAATTAAAAGAATTAGGTTTTCTATTGGACATGGGGAAACGAGGCCTTAGGCTCATCCAGAAGGAAAAGCTGTTGCAACGATGGGTAACTGCCTATCCGGAACAATTAAGGCCAAAACTGACGTTAGGACGATTCAGGGGGGAATACGGTTGGTGGCAACAGAAAACACTTGATCCTTTTAAAGCGCAATGGGGAGGAGAGGTTGCCGGTGCTAAACTTACCCAATATCTTCAACCGCAAATCATAACGATCTATACAGCGCCTCAGGATCTCGATCAATTGTTAATTAAAAACAGACTCAAAAGAGACCAAACCGGAGATGTCGAAATACTTAAGAGATTCTGGAAGCCAGCGGA
>CAYGWV010000136.1:0-7405 GCA_964353925.1 uncultured Syntrophaceae bacterium
CCTCTGACGAAGCTACTCTGGCCCACACCGATGACCGCTACGTCTTTCATTACAGACCTCCCTTTTCATCTCACTTCACCCCCTCCTCTAAGGGGGGAGGGTGAGGAAATTCTTTCGCTCAAGCAATAAACGAAGGCTAAGGATAAATGAGAGTTCACTTTTTTGTCAAGTTATTTTTTCTTGGATATTTTTGATATTTCCAAACAGCCCGATTATGTTCTTCGATGTCAGAAGAAAAATAGTGAGACCCATCATTCTTGGAAACGAAATAAAGGGAGGAAACAGGAGCAGGGTGGACGGCGGCCAGGAGGGAGCCTCTGCCAGGATTACAGATGGGGGTGGGGGGAAGTCCAGCAAGAAGATAGGTGTTATAAGGAGTGGGTCTCATCAAATCTTCTTTGGTTAGATTTCCATTAAAATTTTTTATTCCATAGATCACGGTGGGATCACTTTGGAGAAGGATCTTCTTTTTTAGACGGTTGTGGAACACGGCAGAGATAAGAGGCTTCTCTTCGGAAAGGGATGTTTCTTTTTCGATGATGGAAGCTAATATAACGACCTCCCTTTCAGAGATTCCCAATTCAGATGCCCAATGACCAAAGTCGGGTCCGAAGACTTTTCTAAACTGATGGACCATCATCCGGATGACTTCCTCCGGGTCCATCTCCCTGAGCAGGTGATAGGTGTCAGGGAAGAGGTAGCCTTCCAGAGTCGGCCCTGCTAATTGAGAGAGGCCAAGAGCATTGATGAAAGCGGGAGAGGAGGTCTTTTGAAGGAACCCTTTCTTCTCCACAAGATTCAAATTTTCCAATAAGTGGGCGATTTGGGAAAGGGTAAACCCCTCAGGAATGGTTACCAGATGATGTTTCACCTGCCCCTTAGCGAGAGCAGACAATACCTCGAGTGGAAGCATTGGAGTATGGAATTCATATTCTCCTGCTTTGATACTGGCCTTTTTCCCAAGAATCGTCGTGAGAAAAACGAAAAAATGTCTATTCTTGATAATCCCCTCCTGTTCGAGCACCTCTGAAACCTTTCTGAGATGAGATCCCTTTTTAATGAAGATGACCTTGGTGGATTCCGTTTTAGAGAAGGGGACAAAGAGAGACCAAGAGAGAACGGAAATCGAAAAGAGAAGGAGAATTCCCAACGAGAGGAGGAAGAATTTACTCCTGGGAGAGGGTCCCATGGTTTGGTCTCCTGCTTTGGTCTAAGTATCCCTGTAGAATAAGGACGGCGGCCAGCTTGTCAATCACCTTCTTCCTTTTTCTTCTAGAGAGATCTGCTTCCAATAAAACCTTGGAGGCTTCAACAGTTGAAAGTCGTTCATCCCAGGTAACCACTGGGAGTTGAGTCTTATCCTTTAGGACCTCCATCCACTTGAGGACAATCTCTGCCTGTTTCCCCAAAGTTCCATTCATGTTTTTAGGAAGTCCGACGACAATCTTATTAATTTCAAATTGACTGATGATGGTAGCGATCTCTTGTAAATCGTCTTCCATCGATTTTCTTTTAAGGGTTTTGAGACCCTGAGCTGTTAATCCCAGCTCGTCACTGATCGCCATTCCAATGGTACGCGTGCCGACATCTAAACCCATTATTCTCATCAACATCTTATTGCCCATTTGCTCAGTGTTGTCAAGGTTCCTATTCGTTTAACTTGATATGGATATTTATAATTTTAATGAAAACAAGAAGTTGCAATTGTGTAGTGGTGACAGAAATACCTTGACAAAATATTAGTCCTTTGTTATAAATTGCACAATCTAATCGGGAGGAGGAGATTTTATGGATTTTAAATTGAATGAAGAACAAGAAGCAATGCGAGAGATGGCTAAGAATTTTGCAGAGAAAAAAATAGCTCCCACTATGGAAGAAGATGAAAAGGAACATCGTTTCCGCCGTGAAATTGTAAAAGAAATGGCCAGATTAGGGTTTTTTGGATGTATTGCACCCGAGAAATATGGCGGAAATGAAAGTGGTTATCTTGCGGCCTCAGTGATGACAGAAGAGATCGCAAGAATCTCTCCGTCGTGGGGACTTCCCTTCAACCTTCAGATGAACTCGATCCAATCGGTTCTCCTCAATTTCGGGAACGAGGAGCAGCGTGAACTATGGATTCCCAAATTGATCAACGCTGACCTGCTCGGCTGTTTTGCCATCACCGAGGCCAACACCGGATCGGATGTGGCTTCGATGAAGTCAACGGCAGTAGAGACAGAGGGGGGATTTGTCCTGAATGGGACAAAGATGTGGATCTCGGGGGTGCCTGTGGCCGACCTCGGTATTGTTTATGTGTATACAGATAAGGCTGCCAAGCATCGCGGCATGTCAGCGTTTATTGTGGATATGCATGCCCCCGGGGTCACGCAGAAGTCCATTGATTCGAAACTGGGTCTTTTTTGTGCCCCAACAGGGGAGATCGTCTTTGAAGACGTCAAGGTGCCGAAGGACTGCCTGGTTGGTCAAAAAGGAGAAGGGTTTAAAATCTGCATGGCCATGTTGGACAACACGCGGCTCTCCTCTGCATCAAGGGCCGTTGGGGTAGCGAGGGCTTGTCTCGAACATTCTGTTCGATATGCCAATGAGCGTGAGCAGTTTGGACAACCTATTGCCAATTTTCAAATGGTCCAGGAGCAAATCGCAGAAATGTATGTTGAAGAACAGGCTGCCCGGCTGCTCGTCTATCGGGCCGCTACCAACAGAGACCTGGGGCAGCGAAACACCATTGAGGTTTCCTGCGCAAAATATTACGCAGCGGAGGTGGCTGTCAAAGCGGCGAATCAAGCTGTCAAGATTTTCGGATCCTATGGTTTTTCAACGGAGTATCCTGTGGAGAGGTTCTACCGGGATGCCAAATCCTATCAGATTGTTGAGGGGACATCCAACATTCAAAAGATGATCATCGCAAGAAACGCGTTAGGACTTAAATAAAAATTTGCTTCGTGAGAAGGAGGAGAATGTCATGGGAACACCAGTGACTGTGCCAATGGTCGGTAAGATTGTTTCGGTTTCGGTAAAGGTGGGAGATAAGATTAAAGAGGATGATCAGGTGGCGGTATTAGAGGCAATGAAAATGGAGATGCCTGTCGTGGCTCCGATCACCGGAACGGTGAAGGAGATTCGTGTGGCTCCGGGTCAGGAGGTCGAGGCAGAAGCCGTGATCGCTATGATTGAGTAGTGATAGAATAGGGGGAAGGGAGCCGATGGAGGAGGATTTCCTGGCGAAACTGGACATCAGATCTCTGACCTTCGGAGATTTGGATGCGATAGTTGAAATTGATCGCAAGGTCTTAGGTAAAGCGAGGCAAGATTTTTGGAGAAAGAAGATCGAGTTCCCCAACGCCCGATATCCCTTTTCGGGTCTGGTCGCTGAACTCGAAAGGAGGGTGATCGGGTTTATTGTGGGTGAAACGAGTGGCTGGGAATTTGGCATTCCTGAGACAGTGGGATGGATCAGCACGATTGGGGTCGATCCCGATTATCAACATAAAGGTGTGGCGAGAAAATTGAGTGAGGAGTTTATCAGGAATCTTAAGGGGGTTGGTGTGAGCGTCGTCTACACCTTAGTGAATTGGAGTGATTGGGATCTCCTGAAATTTTTTCGCGCCATGGGATTTACAAGAGGAGGTGAGATGATCAATCTGGAATTGAAAATAGAATAGCCCTTCTCTCCCTCAATATTTTTTCCTCCTTTGATCGCTCTCAAAACCGCTGGTGATTGATTACCAGGATTGTCTTCTAGGGCGTTCCTCCCTCTGAGAAATTGAGGGGATCTCACCCAGATCGGGTTAAGTGGGTTTGGAAACAAAAAAGGGATCGAGATGAAAAATACTGTTGAAGAAGAAGATGTGGATGTAATTCCTTGTAATTACATGAGATTTAAAGTAAATAAAAATCTTCTTGTATTTAAAATAGAAATGTAGTATTTTTTTGCTTGTTCATGAGAATATATTCACAAATTATTTCGTTCAGTCTTTGAAAAAAGCGAAAGAAGGAGGATCTGATGGGTAAGCTGGAAGGCAAAGTTGCAGTCGTAACAGGTGGAGGAAGAGGTATCGGAAGAGCGATATGTCTTGCTTATGCAAAGGAAGGAGCTGATGTTGTCGTCAATTATGCAAGTAAAGACCAACCGGCACAAGAAGTAGTCGAAATGATTAAAAAAATAGGGAGAAAGGCAGTTGCCCTAAAAGGGAATGTCGCAGCAAAGGCCGATGCAGAAAAAATTATCCAAACGGCTATTGACAACTTCGGAAAAATCGATATTCTTGTGAACAATGCAGGCGTATCGAAACCAAATATGCTCTACAAAATGACAGAGGAACAGTGGAATGAGGTGATCGACATCCAACTTAAAGGACCCTTCCTATGTATCCAGGCGGCTTCTAAGTATATGATGGAACGAAAAAGCGGCAAGATCATCAATGTGACTTCTTCAGCCGGGTTATGGGGAACAAAGGGACAGATCAACTACAGTTCAGCAAAAGGAGGGATCATTGCTCTGACCAAGTCGGCTGCACGAGAATTGGCCGGGTATGGGGTTACGGTGAATGTGGTCCAGCCGGGATATGTCAGTACCGAGATGACAGAGAAGATTCGGACAGACCCAAAGCTGAAGGAGATTTACACGGGCAGGATTTTGCTGGGTCGATTTGCGGAACCAGAAGAGGTAGCCCTCACCTTCGTCTTCTTGGCATCGGACGACGCGAACTATATCACCGGCCAGCTTATCTGTGTGGATGGCGGACTCGGAATGACCTAGTTCAATACAGGATTCCTGCCAGCGCTTGTCCGTCAGCGAACCGGGTAGACAGGGGTGGATCAGATCTTGAAACGGTAAGGTGAAATTTAAATTGGGGGAAAGGAGGGGTGCTCATCAATTACTTAGGCATAAAGGTTTTAATTCAAAAACAGAAAGGGGTGAAATGAATGGCGACAATACCTGATAAAATTGAGACTTGGCAAATGGTTCAACCCACAGCCAAAAACAAGGAGACTGGAGAGGTCACACCCGGCAAGTTGGCCAAGACTTCAATTCCAGTGCCGGCCCTAGGACCCGGTGAGGCGTTGGTCAAGGTGGCAGGATGCGGTGTCTGCCATACAGACCTGGGTTACTTTTATGATGGCGTGCCGACAGTTCAAAAACCGCCGTTAACCTTGGGACATGAGATCAGCGGAACCGTTGTTGCCGGTGATGAAAAATGGGTCGGAAAAGAAGTGATTGTTCCTGCGGTGATGCCCTGTCGAAAATGTATGCTTTGCAAAACCGGCAGAGGAAATCGATGTTTGGTCCAGAAGATGCCGGGAAACAGTTTAGGTATTTATGGGGGATTTTCGAGCTATATCCCCGTACCCTCGATCGATCTGTGCGAGGTGAGAAACCGGGGGAATGTTCCTTTGGAGCATTTGGCTGTTGTGGCCGATGCGGCTACGACCCCTTATCAAGCATCCAAAAGAGCAGACCTTCAGCCAGGGGACAATGTCATCATCATTGGCGTCACAGGTGGGGTGGGTGTCTATATGACTCAAACGATGAAAGCCCTGGGTGCGAAAACGGTCATCGGTATTGCGAGGAATCCACAGAAGCTGCAAAGGGCGTTGAAATACGGAGCAGACTTTGTCATCAGCTCCCAAGACAAGGCCATCAAGGATCTCCGGAACGAATTTCGGGAGATCTGTAAAAAGAACGGCTTGGAGGCAGGCTTTGGTTGGAAGATCTTCGAGGTGAGTGGAACGAAGTCAGGACAGGAGATCGCTCTAGAACTTCTCTCCTTCACTGGCAAGCTGATTGTGGTCGGATTTGGAATGGCCAAGAACGAATATAGCATCTCCCGGTTGATGGCCTTTGATGCGGAGATGATTGGGTCATGGGGATGCCTGCCGGAATACTATCCGATCGTTCTGGATATGGTCCTTTCGAAAAAGATCGACATCGGTCCCTTTGTCGAGACCAGGCCGATGAGCCAGATCCAATCCGTGTTTGAAGAGGTTCATAAAGCGGGGTCACCGGAGAAAAGAATGGTTCTGACGCCGGATTTTTAGAAGAGCCGGCACTGCTTGAATAGAGAGCCCAGGTCATGGGCTAAATAAAATTAAATAAATACGGAAGGGGGTATTTGTATGGCAGTAAATTGGATGCCGAGAGAACATGAGATGAAAAATCACGATCGGTATGGTTCAGAGCATTGGGGAACAGAGGCCCCGTGTACGGTGTATGAGAAAAAACCGTTGAAGGACGCGAAGGGCAATGTCATTAAGGGTCTCTATAATGCCTGGATCAGGCTCAATAACCCCAATCAGTACAACTCCTACACGACGGAGATGGTTAAGGGCGTCATCGCCGGCTTCGAGAATGCCTCCACGGACCGCTCTATTGTGGCGGTTGTGTTTACCGGGACTGGGCCTTTTGCCTTCTGCACCGGCGGCAACACGAAAGAGTACTCAGAGTATTACAGCATGCGACCCGAAGAGTACGGGGCTTACATGGAGCTCTTCAATAACATGGTCGACTCCATTCTTATGTGCAAGAAACCGGTGATCTGCAGGGTGAATGGCATGAGGGTGGCCGGAGGTCAGGAAATCGGAACCGCCTGCGACATCACGGTTGCCTCTGACCTGGCTATTTTCGGTCAGGCAGGTCCTCGCCACGGGTCAGCTCCGGTGGGTGGTGCTTCCGACTTTCTTCCCTGGTATCTAACCATTGAAGATGCCATGTGGAACTGTATCAGCTGCGAGATGTGGTCTGCTTATAAGGTGTTGCGCAAAGGATTGATCTCAAAAACTGTTCCAGTTTTGAAAGATGACAAAGGCAAATGGTTACGCAACCCGCAGATCATCACCGATGCCTACGTGAAAGACGGCGAGATTGTGTATGGTGAATACAAGGCTGGTGACGAATTCAAGCAGGCACGGGAGCTGGTCAACAACAAGCTCAAAAGCAATGAGTTTGATTTTGCACTCCTGGATGCGGAGGTGGACCGGATTTGCTGGACCTTTGCAAATCTCTTTCCTGGCTGCTTGATTATGTCCATCGACGGTATCCGGAACAAGAAGAAATTCTTCTGGGATCAGACAAAGAACACAAACAGACATTGGCTGGCCGCCAACATGATGGGAGAGGCCTACCTTGGGTTCGGTGCTTTTAACACGAAGAAGCTTACGGGTGCCGACACGATCGACTTCATTAAGTATCGCCAGAATATTGCCGAAGGGAAACTGGTGGATGACAAATTCTTTGAAGAAGTATTGGGCAAACCCCAGAGTAAGTGAGTGAAACATCCGAACGGGATCGTTAGACGGTTGTGAGCGGGATACCCTTTGGGCAGATAAGAATTTCAAGCCCAAAGGGTATCTTTTTTGGGGTTTTAATTTCTGATCATCATTTATCACCCTCTCCCTTGGAGAC
>CAYGWV010000137.1:0-5297 GCA_964353925.1 uncultured Syntrophaceae bacterium
TGGTGGCGTGCCGAGACGTAGCTTCAGACTCCACTTCTAAAGCCTGAAGCGAAGTCTGGTGGAGGCGGCGGGAATCGAACCCGCGTCCGGAAACCTTCCGACAGAACATCTACATACATAGCCTGTATTTTGAATTCATCCCCCAAGTCTCCCACAGGCAGGATTCCCGAGGAACTATCCTATTAGGTTTCGCCCCCCTCCTATAGGCGTCAGAGAGGAACTATCCTGTTTTTCTGACATCCTGATCCTGCCCTACAGGCAAGGACAGGGAGGACGCCTAGCTGCCCTTAGGCAGCCAGGGCATAATCGTAGTTGTTTGCGATTATGTTTAATCCCATTTGTTTAACGAGCCAATGGGACCTCGGTATGCAGCCCTGACGTCAACGATCCCCGTCGAACCCTTTTCGCCCCCTTTCCATCTCACGTTCCATGGTTTTCTTCTTGAGAGTCTCCCTCTTATCAAAGAGCTTCTTCCCCTTGGCGAGAGCGAGATCTACCTTTACCTTTCCATTGACAAAGTAGAGCTTGACTGGAATCAGCGTATATCCCCTTTGTTCCACTTTGCCAATGAGGCGTTTGATTTCCCTTTTGTGAAGGAGGAGTTTCCTCGTCCTCAATGGATCGTGGTTCAATCTGTTCGCCTGGGGATAAGGGCTGATATGAGCATCGACAAGGAAGACCTCGCTCCTTTTGATATCACCGTAACTATCCCCGAGGCTCACCTTTCCCTCCCGCAGGGATTTGACCTCAGACCCAAGTAGGCAGACCCCGGCCCGGTAAGTCTCTTCGAGAAAATAGTTATGAAATGCCTTTTTGTTCTGACAAATCAACTTTTCAGCCATCTCTCAAAACCACGCATAGAGCATAGCGCTAAGCGCATAGCGAAAATAAGTCAAATAGTTAGGTTACTTTGAAAATCACCTTCTTGGCTATTTATATTTATTTTAGCTGAAAAAGAGATTTAAATCAAAGGATTCCTTTACTCCGAATGCTCTTCCCCCATCAAGGGAAAGGAGAAAAAAGGTCAATTTGCTGGTGGGTTCTTACGCCATGCCCCATGCCTGCCTGCACGAAGCGTTTCGGCGAAGGCAGGCGCTATGCGCTCTGCGTTCTTTTATACACGGACGGGGAGTTCGATGAGAAAGGTCGTGCCTTTGGGTTTGTTGTCTCGTACCCGGATATATCCGTTGTGATCAGAGATGATGGCATTGACAATGGTTAGCCCTAATCCCATTCCACTTTTCTTAGTCGAAAAATAAGGTTCGAAAAGTCTCTCTTTGTCCTCTTCAGGGATCCCACGACCATCGTCGCTCACCTCAAGTCGAACCGTCTGCAATTTGGGATCATAACTCGTCTGGATTCTGATCTTGCCTCCGTTTTCGATGGCGGCAAGACTATTCTTGACCAAATTGATCATCACCCGCTTCATCTGATCCCGGTCGACGTTGAGGACAGGAAGGTCGTTAGGAATAAATTCAAATTGGACTTCTCTTTGAATTCCCTGAAAAAGAACGAGCGTTTCCTGAATGATCTCATTGAGATGGTTTGAAGTAGGATGAGAAGCCGGCATTCGAGCAAAGTTCGAAAACTCATTGACCATTCCCTTCAATTCTTCAACCTGTTTCACAATCATTCGGGTGCACTCATCAAAAACAGTCCCGTCTGGCTGAAGTTTTTCCAAGTACCGTTTCCTCAGCCGTTGAGCAGAAAGTTGAATAGGGGTCAAGGGATTTTTGATCTCATGAGCAATCCGGCGGGCTACCTCCCTCCAGGCCGCCATCCTCTGGGCTTTGATCAACTGGGTGAGGTCATCAAAGACCGCCACGACACCAAGGGATTTTCCTTCTTCATCCCTCAGGGTGGTCAGGTTGATCAACAGGGACAGGGATTTCCCCTCCAGGTTCACAATGACCTGTCTCTCAATAGAATCTTTCCGGGAGGATTTGAGCTCTTCCAATAATCGCTCAAGCTGTCCCACATACTCTCTGGGCAATACCTCCGAGAACTTCTTTTCCAGGACATCTTCTCCTCTGATCTCTAACATCTGTTCTGCGGAAGTGTTGGTCGTCGTCACATCTCCTTTCTCATCGATGGAAATCACTCCGGCGGCCACGTTCTTCAGGACGATCTCCATGTACTTCTTCCGCTGTTCCAACTCAGAACGGCTCACCTGGAGATCCCCGGTCATTTGATTGAAGGATTGAACAAGCATGCCGATCTCATCTGCCGCTTTCATCTGAATTCGAAAATTGAGGTCTCCAGAGGCAATCCGACCGGTGGCCTCTGCCAAGTCTTTGATGGGATTGGTAATATCCTTGGCTAAATGGAAGCCAAACCAGGTGGCCGAGAAGATGATGAGAAGGGTCACCATCAGCAGGGCCATCATGTAGCTAAACTTGATCGGCTTTTTTAAGATCTTCAATTGTTTATAATCCATAAACGCCTGTGAGATCTCATGCATCTTGACCGTTAAACTCTTTGGAACAAAATGTGAGGCTACGACGATCCCCACCACCTCCCCTCCCTCCGAAGGGTTGAAAATGGGGGCGATGCCAGTGATCAACTCTCCTTCTCCCACCGACAAGATTCTGGAGACTTCTTTTCCTGAAAACCCTGCTTCTAGCAAATCCTTCGGAAGATGGAGAGAAACAGGCTTGAGCATGGGATCCTCCACTCCGATCGTGTTCCTTTCCCCCTTCAAAAATATTCCGAGGGTGCTGAGATGGTGTTCCTGTCGTCTAGCCTCCAGCTGTTCTCTCAGCAGGCTCATTTCTCTTGATCCCTTGGTAATGCCTTGTTTGGAGAGGGACTTACTGATCTGTTGAGCAGTGGAAACCGTGCTGTTGGCAAAATCCCGGTAATAGGTCTGGGCCACTTCCAAGGATCCTTGAAGAGACTGCTCCACCTGGGCGCTAAACCAGTGTTCCACACTGTTGGTGATGAAACCCACAGCTACCAAAAAGAGGAGAATCGTTGGAATGAGGGAAAGGCTGATAAAAGCCACCACCAATTTGGTTCGGAGCTTGGCTCCCAGGACTTTCCGCTTTCGCTCAAAGATCAGTTTGACCAGATTCCGGATGACCAAAAAGATCAGGAGGAGAATCAGGATGATGTTGATATTGATCAGGCTGAAGATGACAATATTATTGGCGACGGGGATTTTCCCCCCGATCTGGGGGAATTTCATCTCAATGGTTGTAAAGATAAAGATGAGGATGGAGATGATCCCAATGATGATCAGCTCATTGCGTCGTCCTCTTGACTCAGGGGAAAGTTCTTTCTTCATATTCCTTCCATCCCCGAATCTTAAGGTGGGAGAGGCTTGATAACCCAATCGGTTTCAAAATCCCACAAGGAGACAAAAAAGAAGAGATACTCTAAATGAAGAGGGAGCCTGACCGGATCCAATTCAGCCTTGATTCGAAAGTAGGCGGGGACCCCGGGTTCAAACGGGGAGGAAGACCGGATTTTAAACTCTTTGACTTTTGACATCAGCTTTTTGGCTTCCTCCAGACTCGAAGCAGCCAGAGAGGAATGGTCTTCTCCCAGTTTTATTTGATAGACTTTTTGAATGGGATGGTACTGAACCGTGTGACGAAACTCGACGGACGCCAATTTCCGATCCTTCCACCAACTTCTTTTCTGGTAAAGATTGACATAAAAGGTGAAAGTCGTCCGTATCCCTGACTGGATGGCCTCCTCCATCTTCTCGGTAAAACAGTTCTCCACATCGAAACTGACCTTCCAAATCCCATTTTCCCGCTTCATCTGGATATCTTTAATGGAGGCCTTTTGACAGAAGGCAGGGAGGGGAAAAATCAAGATCAAAAGGAAAAGAATCCCTCCTGCAATCCATCGGTTCTTAATGCCATATTTCATAAAGGTTATTTAAGACCTCTAAACTCAAAATCCCTGCCTGCGGTAGGCAGGCGCTTTGACATCTGACATTGCTTTGTTCAATCTATTCCGGATTTCACGTTTAGAATCTATATTAAAAAAGGGGGAGTCGAAGGGGACCATAAGCCGAGTTCTGTCATCCCGATCCCGCTCTTCAGCGGGAATCGGGAGGGATGGCCATTTATCTAGGGTCCTCATTGCTCAGGACCTCAAGCGACCTCACCCGTTCCGCCTTTGCCCCGATGCAATTGCCTCGAGACAAATTTGAATGGGCTTTTCTTACTCCGCCTTAGCGGAGAGCGGAACCTATTTGGTCTTGCTCCGGGTGGGGTTTACCTAGCTGCCCCGATCGCTCAAGGCACTGGTGAGCTCTTACCTCACCTTTTCACCCTTACCCTGTGGAATAGGCGTAGCCGCCATTCCACAGGGCGGTATGTTTTCTGTGGCACTTTCCTTACCCCCGGTCTGTCGGACCGGGAACAGTCCGCGTTACGGACCACCCTGCCCTGTGGAGCTCGGACTTTCCTCTCCTCCTGATTGCGCGGCTTCACGCGGTCTCAGAAGGAGCGACCATCTGTTCCCCGTCAACTCCCCTCCTTTCCTTTACCATCCTCCTCGGAATCGCCCAGTTCGCGAAACCATCTGCTGCCCCTCTCAGATTCCCCGTGGAGGCCCCGTCCATGGGAATGACCGATCGATTTTCCGGCTCCGAGGGTTTTATTTCGTATTTCTGTCTCCCTCCCAAAAGAGAATGCGGTTACAGTGAGGGCACCGGACAAGGGCCTTGTTTTTTTGAACCTCGATGAACATTTGAGGAGGGACGTTTACAAAACAACCCTGGCACGTCTCATGCTTCACGCTGACCACGCCCACTCCCTGTCTCTTTTCCTTCAGGGTATGATAGAGCTTGACCAGTTTGGATTCGATCTGTTTAGAAAGGACCTCTCTGCGTTCCATCTGTCCGTCCAAGACCTTTTCGTCATGGGCCATCTTTTCCTGAAGCTTTTTTCGCTCCGCTTCTATTTTTTCCAGGGTGAGCCCTGCGTCCTTTTCCCTTTTGGAGAGATCCTTCTTGAGCTCGTCAATTTCGTCCATGACCTGGAGGATCTCTTCTTCCATCCGGCTGTTCGCTTCTTTGATGGCATCAATTTCGCCGAGGAGGGCCTGATACTCTTTATTGGTCTTTACTTCGAACATCCTTCCTTCTGCCCTCTTGATTTTATCCTGCTCCAAAACCAGGTTTTTCTCTTTCTGCTTCCGCCTGACGCGCCATTGCTCTTCTCATTTCTTCGGGCAGATCGACATGTTTCACCTCAACAAGCGCGACCTTAATACCCCATGGGTCTGTATGAGCATCAAGAATTTGTTGTAGTTTTGCATTTAGTTTTTCCCGTTGGCTC
>CAYGWV010000138.1:0-3289 GCA_964353925.1 uncultured Syntrophaceae bacterium
TGTCAGGAGCTGATGAAGCGATTTGGCGGAGAAGTTCCAAAAACTCTCGAAGAGCTGGTCACCCTTCCTGGAGTGGGAAGGAAAACGGCGAATGTCATTTTAGGAAATGCCTTTGGAATTCCCGGCATCGTGGTCGATACTCATGTCCGCAGGGTAAGCCAGAGAATTGGTTTGACGAAGAACGATGATCCCGTCAAGATTGAGTTCGATTTGATGGAGATCGTTCCGAAGGAGGAGTGGACCCATTTTTCAAGTCTCCTCATCTGGCATGGTAGAAAAACCTGTGTGGCAAGAAAACCCCTTTGCGGGATATGTCCCATTCGAAAATGGTGCGACTACGGGTCCAAAGTCAAGGGATAGCATTCGAATCTAAAAATGACAATCCTCCTTCCGGTTGCAAGGTTTGACAAACCCACTACGGATGGGTTTAAAAAATCACTCTGGGAGAATCCATTCCTATTTTATTGATGGAGGTGGGCCATGAGAGGGCATAAGGTTTTTGCCTTTCTTCTCATTGCATTGATTTTAACGACCATCGTTTTCCCCCCACTTGCTCCTGCTCAGGAAAAGATCGTGAGGATGGCCTTAAAGGCCTCGGATATCCGTTCCCTGGATCCTCATTATGGGACCACCACGGTCGACTATGGTTGTATCGCCCCGATGTTTAATGCCCTGGTCCGCTTCAAACCCGAGGACATCAGCCCTGAAAAGATTGAGCCTGATCTGGCTGAAAAATGGGAGCGTTCAAAGAACGGTTTGGTCTGGACATTCTATCTCCGCAAAGGGGTCAAGTTTCACAAGGGCTATGGGGAGTTGACCGTGGAGGATGTGAAGTTCTCTCTGGAGAAGGCGGCCAATAAAGCCGCTTCAGGCTTCGCGGCAGATTATGCGGCTTTGGCCAAAGTGGAAGCGATCGATCAGTACACGGTCCGTATCACCTTTAAGAGTGCCCTCCCTTCTGTTCTAGGGATTCTGACAAACTATCATGGTGGATACATCGTATCGAAGAAGGCGGTCCTGGAGAAAGGGGACAAGTTTAAGTTCGATCCGATCGGGACGGGTCCTTTCATGCTGAAAGAATACCTCCCAAAAGAAAAAGTAGGGGAGGTGAGACATCCAGACTATTTCAGGGGAAAATCGAAACTCGACCGGATTGAGCTCTGGTTCATGCCAGGCGCAAGCAGCCGTGAGATGGCATTTCGAAAGGGCGAGATCGATATCGTCGAAGGCGAGCGAGAGCAGGTTTGGGTGAACAAGATGCGGGGAATCCCGGGAACAGCCATTGAAATCTTCGGCCCGGGAGAAACCCTTGTTCTACATTTCAACAGGACCAAGAAACCATTGGATGATATTCGTGTGAGAAGGGCCATCTGTCATGCGATCAATCTGGATGAACTGATCAAATTTCTGGGTCGGGATCTGACCGAGAAGCTTCTCTCCCCGATCCCGATGAATTACCTGGGTGGAACAGACAAAGTCCCCCGGTACGAATTTAACCCTGAGAAGGCAAAGAAGCTGATGGCAGAGGCGGGATACCCCAAAGGATTTGAGATGTCCATGGTGATCACCGAGATGTCAGATTACCGCCGACCGATGGAGCAGATCCAAGAACAGCTTCGAAGGGTCGGGATTCATATGAAAATGGACGTCGTTACCCATACAGCCTTCCATCAACAAATCCGGAAAGATGTCAATCCGCTGGTTCTTTACATTTGCGCTCGCTTTCCCACCGCAGATCCCATGCTCACTCAATTCTACTATTCGAAATCGATCGTTGGCGCTCCCGGCGCCATCACCAACTTCTCTCACTATAATCAGATTGACGATCTGATCGAAAAGGCGCGAGTGGAGGCCGATCCCAAGAAACAGAAGGCTCTCTGGGCTGAGGCTCAGAAGAAGATCATCGAAGATGCGGTGGCTCTCCCACTTTGCATCACCAAGTTTGTTTTTGCCAGAAAGACTTACGTGGACCTGGGATACGAGATGAGGTCGACCCTGACCCTGGTCACTCCTATCAAAGAGATCACAGACATCCGCAAATGATTGTCTCGTTTCAACCCAACGGGGCCTTCTCTCTTTAGATAAGGGGCCCCAAGTCTATTTCCGGAGAAGTGTTTTTTCTTGACGTCGGTTTTTCACTGGGTCTAGAAATCTCCCTTTGGCAAGGGGGGGATGTAAACGGTGATGTGCTCTGTGTCATAAGTCATCAACCGGCATACCTCATGGACCTTCTCTCCCCGGAAATGCCATCTTGCTCAATAGCATAAGAAGAACGAGCAGACTCCCTCTTCTTGTAAAGAAGGGTGATAAGTCACATTGGGAGCAAGGGATCTTCTATTGCCATTGGAATTGTCCATGGGTTATATTGTTCACGCAAAAGGAAGGAGTCATTTCTTGTGACAGGAAATAACACCATGGTTTTTTTGGTCCTCATGGTTATGGTGATCGCTCTCGGCGGGAGTTTATACATTCGCACTTTTCTTACGAGAAGGGCTATTTTCAAAGTCGTAGAGATTTTTTTTCAGCACGATGCTCTTGGGATGAAAGGCGCGAAGACGCGACATGAACTTGGACTTGAGCGCCCGGATTTTCTCCAAAGGATGATGAAACCACGTGATTATAAGCAATATGCCCTTCAAATTCTTATAAAAAGAGACATTATTCTTGAGGATGAGGAGGGAAGGTTGTACATGGTTGAGGAAAGACTTGATCAAAACTTGAGAAGCAAAAGAAAGGATATGCTTTCACACGGAAGGTCGTGATCATCTTCTCCTCACCAGCTGTCTAGGTGCGCCAAAGCAAATACAAACATAAAATTCCCCTTCGTCGGTATAAGTATCTAACCTAACTGACACCACCAGGTTAGGCCGCGTTTCCTCCATCATGAAATAATACATAATAAAATCAATAGATTGTAAATTTTATGTCAAAATTCTTGACAACCAAAGGGGATGGGGATATAGTTGGAATTAGTCTACAAATGTAGACTAATACAAACGCATTAAATTTCGTTACATCGTTGGCATCGCCCCTCACCCTCCCCTCTCCCCAGCGGGGAGAGGGGAGGGTGAGGGGGCCTATCGTCAAAAAACTAAACGCGTTTGTATTAGTTAAGAAAATCTAAAAAGAAAGCGCCAAGATGAGAATGAACAATAAAAAAGGACTTACTCCAACACAGGAAAGGGTTTTCAGTTTTCTGAAAGATTACCTTGGAGAAAAGGGGTTCCCACCGACCCTTCGTGAGATTGCTTCTCACTTTGGGTTGAGAGGCCCTAAGGCTCCTCAAAAA
>CAYGWV010000139.1:0-10035 GCA_964353925.1 uncultured Syntrophaceae bacterium
ATAGGGCCCGCAGCGATTCGGACCATAACGAACCTGGATATGACCTAAGACCTTTCTCTCCATCAACGTCATATAGGCTACGACGATCATCAGGCCGGCAAAAACCACCACGCATTTGACGATGATCTCAATGAGAAGATATAACAATTCCATCCAGCTTCTCCTCTATGAAATTTCTGAACAAATCCAGAAATTTCTGATTACACTGATTATAGAAAGATTACACAGATGAATAATCTATAGAAAACAAAGAAAATCTGCTTAATCATTTTTGAAATCTGTGTAATCAAGAGCTTGCGCTACCTTTTCTCTATCCTTCCGATAAAGACTTTGTATTCAACAGGTTGACTCTTGGCATCGTACCCGGAGACTAAAAGGTTATTCACAAAAATAGGGAAAAATGTGGTGGCAAAGTAGGCCACTCCTTTTGGAATGGCTCCGGAAATCTTACAGTTCGTCTCCACCTCGCCTCTGGGCGAGACGACCTTCACTTTTCCTCCTTCTTCCAACCCTGCCCTTGCAGCATCTTCCGGGTGAACTTCAATGCAGGAATCAGGAAAGACTTTGGCTAGCCCCGCAGCCCTCTTGGTTGTAGTCCCAATTCCGTAATGGTAATGAAACCCTCTGGGAATGATCCATAAAGGATACTTATCATCAGGCTGCTCTGCCGGGCCTTTGTATTCAACGGGGATGAATCTTCGTTTCCACCCATTCCTTGAGGACCACTGAATTCCGTCCTTCTCCAGGTTGGAGTAACGGACTCCGGCATAGATGGGCACGATTGAAGCAATCTCCTCCATGATCTCAGCAGGACTCTGATATCCCATTGAATAACCCATCTTCGTCGAAAGGTCGCAGAGGATCTTCCAGTCCGGCCTGGAATCCCCGACCGGTGAGATGGCTTTTCGCACCCTTTGGACCCTTTTCTCCATGCTGGTGAAAGTTCCATCCTTCTCAGCAAAACTCACCCCTGGCAAGATCACCTGGGCGTAGCTTCCAATGTGGGTCATGAAAAGATCCTGAACCACTAAAAATTCCAATTGATGGAGTCCGTTCTTGAGTCTCTCTAAGTTAGGAAGATTGATGAAGGGGTCTTCACCGAAGATATAGAGGGCTTTGATCTTCCCTTCCAGAATCGTATCGAACATCTCCATAGAGGTGAGGCCTGGTTTCTCTGGGATTTCCCTCTCCCAGATCTCCTCAAACTTTCTACGCGCCTTTTCGTCTTCCACTTTCTGATAACCGGGGAGGAATTCGGAAAGAGAACCCATATCGAAGGCCCCTTGGGCATTGTTCTGAGTGAGCAGCGGATAGACGCCCCCGCCTCCCTCTTCTGTCTCTCCAGTCAGCAAGGCCAGGTTGCAGAGAGCTTTTACGATCTCCGTTCCATGGGCATGCTGGGTCACCCCAGACCCAAACACGATTGCCCTCTTTTTCGCTGAGAGATAGAGCTTGGCGACTCCGTCTAGATCTGTTGGAGAGATCCCTGTCGCGTTCTTGACAAACTCGGAAGAAAACTTCTCTACCGAGGACCGCAGGGTTTCAAAACCCTCCGCTTTGGGTTCGACAAATTCCTTTGAAGAAGCCCTTTTCTCGATGAGGAGACGGACCAGACCGTTGATCCAGGCAATATCTGTTCCCGGCAGAGGTCTCAACCAGAAGTCAGCCCATTTTTCCCATTGGGTCTTCCGGGGATCGACCAGGATGACTTTAGCATTTCTCTCACGGATGGCATTTCTCATCTTATTGCTGAAGATGAGGTTATCGTCATACGCATCCGCACCGACGATAAGAATGAGGTCGGCATTGGCTACCTCGTCCATTGCATGAGTCATTGCCCCGCATCCAGTCGAGGCCATCATCCCAAAAAGAGAAGATCCGCTGGACAATCGGGCGCCATTATCGATATTGTTTGTTCCGATGCAGGCCCTCATCCATTTCTGGAAGAGGTAGTTCTCCTCATTGGTTCCCCTGGAGGAAGAGATTCCTCCGATACTCTGGGCACCGTATTTATTCTTTATCTCTTGAAGTTTTGTAGCGACCAGGCCCAGGGCTTCTTCCCAGGAGGCCTCCACAAAAGCTCCGGATTTTTTTATAAGCGGCTTTTGAAGCCTGTCCGGATGATGGATGAAATCAAATCCGAATCTTCCCTTAACGCAGAGGCTCCCATGATTGACCCCGGCCTCCCCCTTTGTGGTCACCTTGACCACTTTCCTATCGGCAAGGGTATTCAGCTCGAGCTGACAGCCGCATCCGCAAAAAGTGCAGGTGGTCTGTATTCTGTCCAGTTGCCATGTTCTTCCTTTGATGGGGCTGAGGTTTTCTGTTAAGGCGCCGACCGGACACATGTGGAGACATTCCCCACAGGAGATACAGTTTTCTTTCCGAACCGCTTTCACATGGGAAGGAAAGCCATGCTCTGCCACCTCGAGAACATCCGCTCCTGGCACATCCACACAGGCCTGAATGCAGCGGAGACACATCACACATCGATCAAACCATTGCCGGATCAGGGGGGTCCCATAGGGGATGGAGGGAAATTCTCTTTTCTCCGGTGGATACTCGTTTTTTTGGATCCCGAATTCATAGGTTCGATTCTGGAGTTGGCATTCTCCTCCGGCATCGCAAACAGGACAGTCTAAAGGATGGTTGACCAGCAATAATTTCAAGGCCTCAAGCCTCATCTTTTCAACGTGCTCCGTGTGGGTATGAACCACCATGCCCTCGACCACGGGCGTTGCACAAGAGGCCATAGGCATCTCTGCACCCTGGACATCGACCAAACAGATCCGGCAGGACTTGAGCAGACTCAATCTGGGGTGATAACACAGGGTGGGAATATAGATCCCATTTCCCTTGGCCACCTCATAGATCGTCTGATCCGGCCTTCCCGTCACTTCCTTCCCGTCAATCGTGAGTTTCAGCATTCTCTATCAGAGCCTCCATTCACCCCCACCCCATGCACCACGTAGGGTGCATGACTGGCCTGAACCTTACATGGTTCAGGGCTTCCCCTCCCCCGTCAAGGGGGAGGGTTTCCATATTATCATCTCACCTAATTAATCCCCTCTCCCCTGGCGGGAGAGGGAACGGGTGAGGGGGAAAATATTACACTGCAAATAGTCCAATACGCACACATCGGAGACAGCGCTCCGCTTCCTTTTGAGCCACCGGAATGGAAAATCCTTCTTCCACCTCATCGAAGATCCACTTTCTCGAATCAGGAGGGAGCAGGTTCAACATCGCCCTCTTCTGCCCGCCGGAGATTCCAATCTTCTCATTCTTGTTATAAACCTTGATCTTCTCCACCAGGGCCTCCAGAAGTTCTTCCTCAGATTCCTTCACTTCCATCCCGCGAAGAAAGAGGTCAATCTTATCAGCGGCCCTCTTTCCATGACCCGCCGCGCGTACCAGAACATCGGGGCCGGTCACACAATCCCCGGCGGAGAAGATCCCCGGATGGCTTGTCAAGAAGGTCCCCTCCTGGATGGCGATGGTGGATCGTCTCGTCGTCTTCACCCCGTCTTTCTCCTCGAGGAACGAAAGGTCAATGGCCTGACCGATGGCCGGGATGGCAATATCCGCTTCGATGAAAAACTCTGAACCCTTGATGGGAACGGGTCTGCGCCTTCCGCTCTCATCCGGTTCGCCCAACTCCATCCGGATACACTCCATTCCAACAACCTTTCCCTCCTTCTCAATGATCCGGACTGGATTGCAGAGGTAATGAAACTTCACACCCTCTTCTTCTGCATCATGGATTTCCACATGATCGGCAGGCATCTCTTTTTTCGTCCTTCGATAAACCAGGTTCACATCCGGCTTGCCAATGCGGAAAGAAGACCGAACACAGTCGATGGCCACGTTTCCACCACCGACCACCACCACCCTCTTGCCTTCCGGATAAGGGTCTCTTCCCAGATTGATCTCCAACAGGTAATAAACGCCCGGGATGAATCCCTTATATCCCTTATCTTCTCCCTCAACCCCCATGGGTGTATTGGTCTGGGCTCCCACACCGATGAAGATGGCTTTGTAGCCTTGCTCAAACATCTGAGAGAGGGTGATATCCTTTCCCACTTGAGTGTTATACCGAATCTCGACCCCCAATCTCTGTACGATCTCTGCTTCATATCCAACGATATTTCTCGGGAGGCGATAGTCAGGGATCCCCATGGCCGCCATTCCACCCGGTTCACCCAATCTTTCGAAGATGGTCACAGGATACCCTTTGAGGGCAAGGTAGTAGGCGCAGGAGAGGCCGGCTGGACCCGCGCCGATGACGGCCACTTTCTCTGAACGCATTTCCTCTTTCTTAACTAAAGGACCTTTCCTCTTTTCCAGTTCATAATCCGCGACAAACCGCTTGAGCCATTTAATGGAAATGCCTTCATCCACATTTCCCCGACGGCAATTATCCTCGCAGGGACGGACGCAAATCCTTCCCAGGACTCCGGCCAGACAGGTCGCCCCTCGAATGGCAGTCAGAGATTCTTCAAACCTTCCTTCTTTAATCAATTCGATATAACGGGAAATAGGAAGATGAGAAGGACAAGCGCTTTCGCAGGGGGCGGTCACCTTGATTTTATATTCAAGGCGAGGAATCTTTTTCTGCAATTGGATCGCACCGGAGAATTGATCCTCAAAATGATCGATGGCATCCAACACAGGCTTCGGACCGGTCTGCCCGAGGTTGCATTTGGAGCTCTTCTGAATGGTCTCCCCCAAATATTTTAATTGTTTCAAGTCCTCGACCTTGCCTTGCCCATCGGCAATCCGATTCACAATGGTCGCCATGACGCGAGTCCCTACCCGGCAGGGTGTACACTTTCCGCAGGATTCATCCTGGACCGCTTCGAGGTAGGCCCGAATCAAATCGACCATATTGACTTCCGGGTCTCTCAGGACAATCCCATCCCACCCGATGAAGGCCTTGATCTTTCTCTCTTTATCAAATTCCAGGGGCAGATTGAGCGCAGCGACGGGTTGCCTCTCTGCCTCAGGTTTTCTTCGATTATCGGTGACCACTCCACCCCAGCTGCTAAAAAGAATGTCCGTCATAACAACCTCTCAAACTCAGGAAAATTCTAAATCCGAATATCGAAATCCGAAGTTGTTTAAACTCTAAACACTAAACTCTAAACACTAAACTCTAAATCTTCACCCTGTTAAGTAATTCTGCACGAAATTGATGACATCACTCTTCCGCAAGAGTTATGAAAATCAAACCAGAAACAACTCATCCCGTACTTAACAGGGCGAGCAAATCCAAAACATGAAACTCAAAAGGTAGTTTTGACTTCTCAACAATTGAACCGAATATTTTCTAAGTCATACGTCGTTGAGTTTTGTGCTTTGGACATTTGAGTTTGTTTAGAGTTTAGGGTTTTGAGTTTAGGATTTAACATCTTTGTTTCGAATTTCGAGTTTATCTATTTTACCGGTCTACTTCTCCCAGAACGATATCAATGCTCCCGATCACTGAAATCACATCCGCAATGAGGCCGCCTTCGATCATTTTGGAAAGAGCGCTTAGGTTGGCGAAGGAAGGGGTGCGAATCCTGAATCGGAATGGATGGTTCGATCCGTCACTGACAAGATAGAATCCTAATTCCCCTTTGGGTGCTTCTACGCTTGCATAGACTTCGCCTTTGGGCGGCTGGAATCCCTCGGAGACAATCTTAAACTGTCGTATCAGTGAAGCGATATCCGTAAGGACATCGTCTTTCGGCGGAAGGGTGATCCGTGGATCATTTGCGATAACAGCCCCTTTGGGCAGCCGTTCCAATGCCTGTTCCACAACGGCATTCGACCATTCCATCTCTCGCAAACGCACGATGTACCGATCATAGACATCCCCGACTGAGCCAATGGGGATTTCAAAATCGAATTCTTCATAACTCGAATAGGGAAATGCCTTTCTCACATCGTATTTCACACCAAAGCCACGAAGGGTAGGCCCTGTGACCCCAAAACTGATCGCGTCCTCCTTGGAGATAATTCCAACCCCTTTGGTCCTTTTTAGCCAGATAATATTCTTTGTCAGGAGGGTTTCATACTCCTTGATATGGCCAGGAAAAGCCTGGACGAATGCCTTGATCTTCTCCTCTATCCCTTCCGGAAAGTCTTTGGAAACCCCGCCAATTCTCAAGTAGGTCGGCGTGAGTCTCCCTCCTGCGACCTCTTCAAAGATTCTTAGGATATCCTCCCTTTCTCGAAAGGTATAGAAGAGGGGGGTTATTGCACCTATATCTAAGGCATGCGTTCCCAGCCAGATGAGATGGGCAGCAATCCTCTGGAGCTCAGCCATCATCACCCTAATGTATTGAGCTCGCTTGGGGACCTCAATGCCCAAAAGCTTCTCGACCGCCAAAACATAGGCGAAGTTATTTCCCATGGCATTGGTATAGTCCAATCGGTCGGTGAGAGGAATGGCCTGATGGTAGGTCTTGCTCTCAGCCAGTTTCTCCATCCCTCGATGGAGGTGGCCGAGATGGGGAGTGGAACGAACGATCACCTCTCCATCCAATTCCAACACGACCCTCAATACCCCATGAGTTGCCGGGTGCTGGGGGCCCATATTGATGGTCATTAACCGTGTCTCTGCCATTTCAAACCTCGGGAACAAAGGGTTTATCGAAGTCCGGCCCCTCGACCGGAAAATCTTTTCTCAACGGGTGACCTTCGTAACCATCCCAAAGCATAATCCTCCTCAAGTCAGGGTGGTTCTCAAACGTGATTCCGAAGAGGTCATAGGCCTCCCGCTCATACCAGTTTGCTACCTTCCAGATTGACTCCACGCTTGGAATCGATTCCACCTCTCCGACTCTCGTCTTGACCCTCAGCCTCTGATTGTTCTTCAGTGAATAAAGAAGGTAGACGACTCCAAAGCGAGGGGTTTCTGGAAAAAAGTCAAGGCCGCAGAGATCGGTGAGGAGATGGTACTGGAGATCTGGGTCTGAATGGAGAAATTTACAGATCTCAAAAATCCCTCCTTTCGATACGGTCACGGTGACTTCACCCCGAAAAGTCGTCACCTCTAAAATGGAATTCGGAAATTTTTCTTCCAATTTCTTTACAGTGAGATTGATTTCGGTCATTCCCATTTCCTTCCGTGGTCGGGTGTCGGTACGACGGTCGTTCCGACTCTTATTCACCTTATTCTTTTATTTCATTTCAAGGGTGCTTCGAATATTCTTTCGATCCGCCAGGG
Source organism: uncultured Syntrophaceae bacterium (assembly GCA_964353925.1). Classification (GTDB taxonomy): domain Bacteria; phylum Desulfobacterota; class BSN033; order BSN033; family UBA1163; genus CAVQFR01. The sequence continues at coordinate 7,214 of CAYGWV010000139.1, forward strand.
ACTCTGTTCCGATCTTCTTCTGCAGTTTCACCAGTGCTGCCAGCAACGCTTCGGGTTTGGGTGGACAGCCGGGAACATAGAAATCGACGGGTAGGACTTGATCCACTCCTTGAACCACGCTGTACGTTTTGAAGATTCCACCCGAACAGGCACAGGCTCCATAGGCAATGACCCATTTGGGCTCTGGCATCTGTTCGTAAATACGCTTGACCATGGGAGCCATCTTTTTGGTCAAGGTCCCTGCAACGATCATCAAATCTGCCTGTCGAGGGGAGGGCCTGAACACCTCCGAACCGAAACGAGCAATATCCCATGTGGAGGCCGCAGCGACCATCATCTCCAAGGCGCAGCAGGCCAAGCCAAAGGTCACTGGCCAGATCGAATACTTTCGTCCCCAGTTGACAATCCAATCCAAAGCGGGCATAAAAGGGGTTTTTTCAAGATAAGTTTCTACTCCCATTCCAATGCTCCTTTTTTCCAGATGTAGATATAGGCGATGAGTAAAATTCCAATGAAGACCGCCATTGAGACAAAGGCAAAGACCTTAAACTCTTTGAAGACCACTGCCCACGGATAGAGGAAAACGACCTCAATATCAAAGAGGAGAAAAAGCATGGCGATGATGTAGTACTTGATGGGTATCCTGCGGAAGCTTGAGCCAACAGTCGTCATTCCACATTCGTAAGGCGCTTGTTTGAGAGCCGTGGGTTTTCTCTGACCTAAGAGAGCGGAAGCGGCAATAGCAAAGAGGGCAAATACAACAGCGATGGCGATATAGATAAGAATGGCGAGATATTCAAACAACATACTTATCCCCCCTTCATCCTGCGACAGAGATGACGGCTTTTGACTTGGCCGGGGCCTGACTCCACGCCCGGTTTGGATAAAGTTTAAAACACTTTTATAGGAAACTCTGTTTGTGAAAAGTTTCTTGTTCCCGCATCAAACTACAAGATTGCCTCTTTTTTGTCAAGGAAAATTTTTTGAAAATGGATGAAGAAAAATTTTTCTTAAAATTAGGCATAACCGTTTATTTTTATTGAATATTTTGAAAAACTTGACAAGGTATCAATTTTCTGTCATATAAAATAAAGGCTTAGTGAAAAAATTAACACGTGAATTGAAATTCTTAAATCTGATCAATTTATAGCCGGAAGAAGTTAGAAGGGATCGACGAAAAAAGAATTAATAACCGAGACAAGCGGTTCTTGAATGGAGTGACCCATGGGCTCTGAACCCAAGACATTTCATGATTTAAAATTAGAGGTCCAGGAGGTTAATTTTTGCGGCAAGTGTGGAGGATGTGTATCTTTCTGTTCTGCTGGCAACTTAGGGGCATTAGAAGTCGGGCCGGATGGAATGCCCAGGTTTGCGGATGAAGAAAAATGCCTCAAGTGCGGTATCTGTTATATGATCTGCCCTAACATCCACGATCTCGATGAGGAGCTAAAAAAGAAGACAAGATGGGAACCTCCTATAGGTCCATTTAAAGATTTGGTATCAGCCCAAACCACTAATTCAACGGTGAAAGAAAAATGTACGGATGGGGGGGTGGTAACCTCTCTTCTCCTTTATCTTCTGGACAATCATATGATCGATGGCGCCCTGGTCTCCAGAAGTGATGGTCCCTTCCACCGAGGACCGATGGTGGCTATTTCAGGAGAGGAGATCGTCTCTGCTTCGGGTTCCCATTATGATGAGTCCTTTTCTGTTGTTAAGTTGGGGTCCCACTATTCCACTTATTCGCCCGCCATGCAAGAGCTGAAGACTTTACGAAAGGGCTTGATCGATCGAGTGGCCATGGTCGGGACGCCTTGTCAGATCCACACGGTCCGAAAAATGCAGGTGCTCGGAATCATTCCTGCTGATGTGATTAAGTATTGCTTCGGTCTTTTCTGCATGGAGAACTTCTCTTTTAATGACGTCCAACTGAAGCACTTGGAGAAAAGATATGGATTTGATTTAGCCCACGTGACGAAGGTCAACGTCAAAGAAGACTTTTTTATTTATCTCGAAGATGGAAGGGTCATCCACATCCCTTTTGAAGAGATTGATTCCATTGCGCGTCCAGCGTGTCTGGTCTGTCCTGATTTCTCAGCGGAATATTCAGACATCTCTTTTGGAGGTTTAGGTTCTCCGGAGAGGTATACGACAGTGCTCATCAGGTCGGAGAGAGGGAGAATGGTTTATCGGGGAGCTCTGACAGCTGGGTATATTAAAGAGAGAAAATATTCATCTGCCGAAAAATCCCGAAGCGAATTGATCAAGCTCCAGAGATTGATCATTGATTTCTCACAGAGGAAGAAGGAACGGGCTCTTAAAAATCGGGGGGCCGCCTAGGGGTTTATCACCCCATCCTCTGCGCCCGCATAACAGATCGGCCACCACAATTTTTCGGGTTTTTGGGAAAATAAATTGTGTTCTACTCCACTCGATCTAAACTTATCCTCAGTTTCCTTGGAATTTCCTTTTTTGTGTGTGGAGTTGCTCTTTTAGTAGGAGGTCAGCTCCTTTACAAAGCCGTTCTGAACGAAGCAAACACTCGAATTAGTCTGGATCTAAACGCTGCTCGAGAGATCTATCTCAGCCGTATCAAGGGGATAAAAGTCGCCCTCAACATCACCTCCGTAGGCCCTGTCTTTAAAACGGCCCTTGGAAAAAATGATGTGCAGACGTTGGTAAATCGGCTGAATGTGGTGGCTCAACAAACGGAGTTAGATTTTATGGGGATCGTCTCAAAAGATGGTAAAGCCCTTTGCCGAATAGGACCAAATTCGATCTCCAGAGGAAATCATCCTGAAAATGCTATCGCCAATTTGGTC
>CAYGWV010000140.1:0-6396 GCA_964353925.1 uncultured Syntrophaceae bacterium
ATCGACTTCCCCCGCCGTCACGGGCGAGCCCGTCAAGGCAATCCCTCCTAAAAAAGAGGAAGTCAAGAAACCAGTTTCACCGCCGGCCATTGATTCCATTCAGGAGGATCGAGCCCATGCCATTCCTCCCTCTGTAGAAACGAATAAATTAGAACCCGTTCTGCCGGTGGAACCGATGAAGGAAGATCGAGTTCAACTCTCTCTTCCTCCCCCTTCTCCCGACGCAGCATCCAACGTTGAAGTGAAACCTGATGAGGAGAAGAGGGGTGCGGCATTCCCGGGCGCCCTGGCACCTTCCAGGGAGAAAGAGAACGTCAAGAAGAAGGCTCTCCCGGAAACGAACGAGGCCAAGCTTGTGGAGTCTGTGGATAAAAGCCAACCCATCGATGTCACCTCCGACAAAGTGGAATCCTATTGGAAGGAGAATTTGGTCATTTTCAAAGGGAATGTCATCGCTCGACAAAAAGATATGGTAATCTATGCTGATTCTTTAGAGGTCGTGACCCATGAAGACGGTAAGGGAATCGAGCGCGTGACTGCCGGAGGAAATGTGAAAATCCAACAGGGCCCTCGAGTCGCCCATTGTCAGAAGGCGGTTTTTTATAATCTTGACCAAAAATTGGTTTTGACGGGTGACCCGAAAGTCTCAGAGGGAGATAATATCGTTTTAGGAGATGAAATCATCTTTGATATCGACAAGAATCGCGTTGAGGTAAAAGGAGGGCCGAGTGGACGAGGAAAGGTGAAGGTCCAACCCGGAGAAATTGAAAAGTTGAAATGATAAAACGTTTCCTCTCTTTTCTGCTCCCCGTTCTTCTCCTCCTAGCCTGCCAGATTTCTGAAGAAGAGAAAATCTATCAAACGCTGAGTCGAAGACAAGAGGCCCTCCAGAAAAGGGACCTCTCGCTTTACCTCTCTTGCATCTCCAACGCCTATCAGGATAAGGAGGAAGACGTTGTCCGACTTCAAAAGCGGATCGAGGGATATTTCAAAACCTTCGATCGGATTACCTATTCCAGTTGGGACCGATCCGTCCAAATCGATGGAGAAACCTCGACCGTCATCCAGCAATTCTATTTAGAAGTGGAAAAAGGAGAGAAAAAGAATCACTATTCCGGAAAAGAGGTCCTCTTCTTGAAGAAAGAGGGGAAGGAATGGAAGATCATGAAGGGACTGTAACTGAAAAAGGAGATAGGGACCCCGCAAGGCGGGGCTACGGGCAGGCGGGCGAAGCGCTTCAGCGCGCAGGCACGGAGACGCGAAGAACTGGAGAGCCTCACCGTGTCACGCGATCACCCTCTCTCCGCGTCATTTTTAAAGGGCGTGGGGATTTGACAACCCCAAGAAGAACTAATAAAATAAGTTATTTATAATTCTTTTGGATTTGGGGATGTTTGAAAATCTTTCGACAAAATTAGATTCGATTTTTAAGAAGCTGAGAGGCCATGGAAAGTTGACGGAGCAGAACGTCCAAGAAGCCTTGAAGGAGGTAAGGATTGCCCTCCTGGAGGCCGATGTCAATTTCAAGGTCGTCAAGGATTTTATTCAGCAAGTCCAGGGAAGGGCGGTCGGCCAAGAAGTGATGGGCAGCCTGACGCCCGCTCAACAACTGATCAAGGTTGTAAAAGAAGAGATGACCTCCTTGATGGGCGGCGAGGAGCAGAAAATTCAACTTTCGGGAAGCCCTCCCGTTCCAATAATGCTGGTCGGTCTCCACGGCTGTGGAAAGACGACCACCGCAGGTAAACTGGCCCGGTATTTTCAGGAAAAGAGGAAACGACCTTACCTCGTTCCTGCTGACGTTTACCGGCCCGCGGCGATTGAGCAGTTGCAGAAATTAGGAGAAGAATTAAAGGTTGATTTCTATCGTCCCGAAGTGTCCCAAACGCCGATCGACATCTGCTTAAAGGCGAGGGATATCGCCCTGAAGGGAGGTTATGATCTGATGCTCATCGATACCGCCGGCAGGCTTCATATCGATGAGGCACTCATGCTGGAACTCCGGGAGATCAAAGCTCAGATCAAGCCTAAAGAGGTGCTCTTGGTGGCCGACGCCATGACCGGGCAGGACGCGGTCAATATTGCAAAGAACTTTAATGACCGTCTGGGCATTGATGGAGTCATTCTGACCAAAATGGATGGAGATGCACGGGGAGGAGCTGCTCTCTCGATTAAATCCGTCACACAAAAACCCATTAAATTTATCGGAGTGGGAGAAAAATTAGATGCCTTGGAGGCTTTTCATCCCGATCGAATGGCTTCAAGAATTCTAGGGATGGGAGATGTCCTTACCCTGATCGAGAAGGCAGAGGCTGCCTTCGATGAGAAAAAGGCAAAGGAGTTAGAGAAGAAGATCCGAAAAGATTCCTTTACCTTGGAAGATTTTCGGGACCAGATCCAACAGGTCCGGAAGATGGGGTCCTTGGAATCGATCTTGGGAATGATCCCGGGACTTCCGAATAAGATGAAAGGAATGGGGGGTCTCGATTTCGATGAGAAGGAGCTGGTGAGGGTGGAAGCCATCGTCAATTCCATGACCCCTAAAGAACGGGCCAATTATCAGATCATCAACGGAAGTCGAAGACTGAGGATTGCCCGAGGAAGTGGAACGAGCGTTCAGGAGATCAACCGACTTCTCAAACAATACGCCCAAGCTCGAAAGATGATGAAGCAATTTACTAAAATGGGGGAGAAAGGGCTCGGAAGAGGGAGAGCGCCGTTCTTCTCCTAAAAGCACAGCGCCCGCCTTCAGGCAGACGTGGCGCATTGAGCATAGTGGATATGGAAGCACCAAATTCCAAATAAATTCCAATCACTCAAATCCGAAACAGAATCTGTTTGGTCATTTGAAATTGGAATTTGGAGCTTATTTGGGGTTTGGAATTTGTGATTTGGAATTTTAGACGAAGGAGGTGGTTAAAAATACTATGGCTGCATCCATGAGATTGATGAGATTTGGCGGGAAGAAGAGCCCCTATTACCGAATTGTGGTTTCGGATCGTCGTTCTGCCAGGGATGGTAAATTTATTGACCAGGTGGGAACATACGATCCCAAGAAGAATCCGGTGGAGGTTCGATTCAAGGAAGAAAAGGCGATTCAGTGGTTGAGAAAGGGAGCTCAGCCCACGCCGACCGTTCGTCAACTTTTAAAACGATCCGGAATTTCAAAGAAGTTGGCTGAAGGGAAGACGGAATAAGCTGCCTTTTCCAAAACCCTTACTGATCATGAATCTCTTCAAGGACTGATGCGAAAAGTGGAGGTGGGGTTACGAACGCAAAAGAACTGGTGGAGTATATTGCTAAGGCATTGGTCGATCATCCAGATCAAGTCAGGGTCTCTGAAATTCAAGGTGAAAAGACTTCTGTGATTGAGCTTTCCGTGGCCAAGGAAGATTTGGGGAAGGTGATCGGAAGACAGGGTCGGACGGCCAGGGCCATGCGGGTCATCTTGGGAGCCGTCTCAGCGAATTTCGGGAAACGTTCTGTTTTAGAGATCATCGAATAAAAGAGGTCTGAAAAAATATCTCCCGCCCTCTTGATAACACAGATTTTAAAAAAAGATTACGCAGATTTTCCTGATGTTTTCATAAATTTCATCTCTGTGTAATCGGTTTCTAATCTATGGGATCAGAGATTTCTGGACTTTTTCAGAAATCTCAATAAAAGTCTATGGAGAAAAATCTTTTCCCCATCGGCAAGGTGGTCAAACCCCACGGAGTCAAGGGGAAGATGAAGGTGAAGTATTTTGGAGACGACCTCCACCGTTTTTTTTCTTATCACGAGATCTTTATCGAGGACGAAAAGAGTGGACTTGAGTCCTATGAAATTTTGGAGGTCATTCCCCAGCCCCCTCGTCTCATCCTCCGATTAAAGGGGATTGAAAAGATTGAAGAGATCGAGCCTCTGATCGGGAAGAACATTCTCATCGAGAAAGAAGCCCTCCCGGAATTGGAAGAAGGAGAATATTATTGGATCGACCTCGTGGGGATAGAGGTTGAGACCCGGGAAGGCAAAAAGATCGGAAAGGTGAGGGAGATCTTTTCCACGGGAGCTCATGACGTCTATGTGGTCGAAGGAAAAAGAGGAGAGATCTTTCTGCCGGCGATCGAGGACGTGATCCAGAGTATTGACCTTAAAAAAAGGGTGATGAAGGTCATCCGAATGGAGGGTTTGTGGGAGGACGAGGATGAAGTTTGACATTCTTACCCTCTTTCCCAGTATGTTTTCCTCTCCTCTGGGGGAAAGCATTTTAGGCAGAGCCGTCGAGAAAGGACTCATCCAGATTCAAACTATTAACATCCGGGATTTTACGCTGGATAAACATCAGGTGGTGGATGATGCCCCTTATGGAGGAGGCCAGGGCATGGTGATGAAAGTGGAGCCCATTGCCCGGGCCATCGAGTCCGTCAAGTCCCAAAATCGATCTGCCTGGACCATCTATCTGACCCCTCAGGGGAAACCTTTCCATCAGGATATGGCCCGGAGGCTTTCCACCCAATCCCATCTCATCCTGCTTTGTGGCCGATACGAAGGGGTGGATGAAAGAGCGAGAGAGCTCTTCATCGACGAAGAGATCTCGATTGGGGACTACGTTCTGACAGGAGGAGAATTGGCAGCGATGGTCCTCGTCGACGCTGTCTCAAGGTTTATTCCCGGAGTTTTAGGATCCGACCGCTCAGCCGAGGAGGATTCCTTCTTCAACTCTCTTTTAGAATACCCCCAGTACACGCGACCTGTTGATTTCAGAGGGAGTCGCGTTCCGGAAGTGCTGCTTTCGGGAAATCATTCAGCGATTTCTCTCTGGAGGAGAAGGGAGGCCATCCGGCGAACATCGTTGAGGCGGCCGGATCTCTTAGCTGAAGCCAATCTCACGGAGGAGGAGAAAGGGTTCTTGGAGGAGGTCCTTCAGGGCAAATCGATTGATGATTGCGGAATCCGGATTAAGGATGAAAATGAGTTCTAACCTCTATGTCGGATTGGTCCACCATCCTATTTATGATAAGAGGAAAGAAGTCGTGGCCACCGCCATCACCAACTTTGATATTCATGATATTGCTCGCTGTGCCAAGACATTTGGAGTAGGAGGCTTCTTCATTATCACCCCATTGGAAAGCCAGGTTCAGTTAGCGGAAAGGATCATTCGCCACTGGGTAGAGGGTACTGGGTCGGTCTACAACCCGACCAGAAAGGAATCTCTTTCTCTCGTCCGGGTCTCACGGACCATTGACGAAGCCGATCAAGCGATCTCCGATCTCTGGCAAAAAGAGGTCAAAAGAGTTGCAACCGGGGCCTCTCCCCATCCCAAAAGTATTGATTTCGGTTTCTTAAAGAAGCTGTTGAAAGATGAAAAAACACCCTTCTTTCTTCTGTTTGGAACGGGATGGGGTTTGACCCAGGAGATAAAGGACGATTGCGATTATGTTCTGGCGCCGATTGAAGGAAAAGGATATAATCATCTTTCGGTGCGCTCGGCAGTAGCTATCATTTTAGACCGGTTATTAGGAGACTATTCGTGATTGCGGAATCCCCTCACCCTTCCCCTCTCCCCAGAGGGGAGAGGGCGGGGTGAGGGGGCATTCCGAAATTGTTATGGGAGGAGAAGAAGATGAACCTGATGGAGTTAGTTGAGAGAGAACAGTTGAGGACAGATCTCCCGGATTTCAGAGTGGGAGATACCATAAGGGTCCATGTCAAGATCGTGGAGGGAGAGAAGGAAAGAATACAACCCTTCGAGGGAGTGGTCATTCGCAAGAAAAAGGGAGGGATTCGATCTTCGTTCACCGTGAGAAAGATCTCTTATGGGATCGGCGTTGAGAGGGTTTTCCTTCTCCATTCCCCCCGGGTCGATCGGATCGATGTGATCAGCCAAGGAAAGGTGCGACGGGCAAAGCTTTTCTACCTTCGAGGCCTGAAGGGAAAGGCAGCTCGCATTCGAAGCGTAAAAAGGCAAGTGGCCTGATAGGACCTTGGAATATTGGAATAATGGAGTAATGGAATGATGGAAAAAGAAGAATTCCTTTGAATACCCAATATTCCATTATTCCATCAGCGCATCATTCCAGATGGAATTCTGATGCTTTTCCCATCCCTTCCAGTCCAGCCCATGGATTATTTCGAAAAGATGTATTCTCGCCGGGGCTATCATCGGATTGCCGGTGTCGATGAGGTGGGAAGGGGGCCCTTAGCCGGGCCGGTCGTCGCCGCGGCGGTTATCCTGCCTCAGGAGGGCATCGGAGAGAAGCTTTTTGACTCAAAACAAATTTCATCAAAAAAACGAGAACAGCTTTACAAAACGATCTTTGCGGGGGCCGAAGGAGTAGGCATTGGCATTATCGGCCAGGAGGAGATCGATCGCATCAATATTCTCCAGGCCACGCTAAAAGCCATGGCCCTGGC
>CAYGWV010000141.1:0-27661 GCA_964353925.1 uncultured Syntrophaceae bacterium
AGGCTATTACAGCGGATGATTCAGAAGAAGGTCTGTATTTTTGTGAGGGATGCGAGAAGGAAATCAAATAAACTGATTCACAAATGTTATCCGCCTACGCAGAAGACCACAGGCTATGCCCGTGGGGCTCCATTTGGAAGGGAGCTGGTGAGGGCAGGGGATCGGGAGATAAAAAAGAAAGGAAGTGATAGGGTTGCTGATCGAATCCAAAGCTATTGGAAGGAGTGAAGTTGATATCTATATGTCCTCCAGGTATCGGTTAACCACGATTATTCCCTTGAGAGAAAATCCTGTAATGAATGTCTACCTTTTTACCAAGGAAGAACTTGATCATTTTCTAGAGGGATATGACCAATATACAGAATTCCTTGTTTCAGTCGAGCAAGCAGAGGCCGTGGCCTGAAGAGGGTGGGAGTGGTCAAAATGGAATCATTATTGAGTAAGTTAGGAGTGATCCTTGGAATCATCGGACTTGCCCTCTTTGGACATGCTGAAGTGTGGGGGGTGGATTGGAAGTATTATGGCACAAATGAGGATGGGTCGTATTTCTATGATATCGAAAGCATGACCCCGCCATCCAAGAACCTTATCGAGGTCTGGGTGCAGTCCGCTTATACAGAGAAAAGTATATCTCATTGGGTGAGAGAGGGCGGAAAAGACTTTCAGGATTTGGACTTTACTTTAATATCGCTTGAACTTAACTGTGTGGAAAGATCAGCTCGTTATTTGCGGATTGTCTTTTATTCCAAAAATGGAAAAGTGTTTTATCCCATTAGTAACGATGAGTGGCATTTTATCGCTCCGGACTCCATGATTGAGAGTTTGCACAAAGAAGTATGCAAATAGATGGGAAATGACGCAATTTACAAAGACATCACAGGAGCTCATGGGCCGTATGATTCACTCGATGGATACAAGAAATTCTACAAGAGGCATCATCGAGAAAAAAGGGAAGTGGAGGGGATAGGATATTTATCCTGAAATATTGGTAAGAAATGTTTGTTAGGGAGGAAATTATGATTATAGATTTTCATATTCATTATTCACCCGAAGAATTAGTCCGTGACAAGTTAGGATCGGGTGGTTCTCCACGAACTGTCTTTGTGGATGGCAGTCCTGCTTATACCTATCACGACAGACTATTTGCTTTGGAGAAGCACATTGCTTGCATGGATCAGGCGGGGGTGGATATGGCTGTTCTCTCCTCTGGAGCAGGGCTGACCGATGATTTAAATCGATGTCGGATGGTGAATGATAAGTTGAAGGAAGTTGAAGAGCGTTTTCCAGGAAGGTTTTTAGGTTTGGCCCACGTCCCTCCCCTTGGGGGGGGACCCTCCATCCATGAGTTAGAAAGAGCGGTTTTCCAATTGGGTTTTAAAGGGGTCTCGATTCCTTCAGTTATTGGTACGACAGAGCTTGATGCGCCAGAACTCAGGCCATTTTTCAAAAAGGTCAATGAGATGGGACTTTTTATCTTCATTCATCCTGCGCTCAGTTCGTCGGGTGCTTACTTAGATTACGATCTTGGCAGGAGTGTCGGTAGGGAGTTTCAGTTAGTCCTAACCGTCATTAGGCTGATTAATGGTGGTGTTTTAGATGAATTTCCAGGACTGAACCTTATCATTTCTCATCTAGGAGGTGGAATTGCCGCTCTGATGGGTCGGATTGAACCTTATCAGGATAAGTTGTTCTGGGGGACAGCGGATCATCCACGCCACGGGAAGTTACCAGGGGGCCCTTTTCGGGACTACTTTGATAGAATTTACTTTGACACAGGTGGATTCTTTGGCAACATCAATGCAGTGAAATGTTCTCTTGTTGAAATGAAACCCAGAAATATTGTTTTTGGTACGGATTATCCTCAAGAGATCCGTCATGAGGCCCAAATAGAACGGTTTGTCAGAGACATTAAAGAATTGCCTCTTTCTCAGGAAGAAATTAAAGGCATTTTGGGTGAGAATGGAAGAAGACTTCTAAGGATTTAGAAATGAGAGACGTTACTTCACCATTCCGGTTCTCTTGGCAATCTCCTCAACCATTCTGTATTCTTCGTGCATTCTCTTTAAAAGCTTTTCCGGGATTTCGAATTCCTGAATCATTCCGAGTTGAGCCAGTTTGGAGGAAATGGTTGGATCATTAACGACCTTTTCGATGGCTGAAACCAGGGTCCCGGTGATTGGAGTTGGAATCCCGGCTGGTGAAAAGTAGGCAAACCATACGCCTAATAGATCCTGTGGATAGCCCAACTGTTTAAGGGTAGGAATATCCGAAAATTCAGGGAATTTGCTGGAAGTAACGATCCCCTTCATCTTTCCACTTCTCATGTGGCTGATCAGCGGGCCAGCAGCCGTAGCAATAGCCTCCACATGTCCTCCCAGCAAGGCAGTGACTGCAGGGGTAGCCCCTTTGAAGGGAACAATAGTTATTTCAGTTCCGGTGAGGGATTTGATGATTTCAACGTTGAAATCCGATACAGACCCCACCCCGGGTGTGCCGCAGCGAACCTTCCCGGGGTTCTTCTTTGCATACTCTATGAGTTCTTTAAAGTTTTTATAAGGGGCATCACTTCCAACGACAATGAACACAGGGGATATGGTGGCCAACCCCAGAGGGGCCAGATCCTTGAACGAGTCATAAGGGACATTCTCAGAGTGTAGAATCTTGGTGTAAATGATTGAAGCGCTATTGGTAAAAAGAATTGTATACCCGTCTTTCTTAGCTTTAACCACTGCATCTGTTCCTACGGTGCCTGTGGCCCCTGGTTTATTCATTGGGATGATAGAAACTTTGAGCAATTTGCCTAATTCTTCAGCCATTAATCGACCTGAAACATCTAATCCATCCCCTGGCGCCATAGGGATGACCAAATTGAGGGCCTTATCAGGATATTCCTGACCGAAGAGTCCAGACGCATTGCCCAAAAGAAAGACAGCGGCAGATAACAATACGGAGATCATTTTCCCCATTTTTTCCCCTCCCCAATGGAACTTGATTTGTTAATTTAAATCGGGGCTCCAATTTTGTCAAATAAAAATTAAACCTACATCGTAATGTCAATTATTTTGTATTAGCGAGAGAAGTAGGGTAGCTGTTCCCCTTAGTTAGCAGAAATCTTGGGTGTCCCTCCTGGAACAATCTGTTCTTGATTGTCCAGGGGGCAGAATTATATAAAAATTGTGCGATAATATCTATAGATGATAGCATCGCGTCAATGAAAGGAGAAGCTAAAATGCAAGCCTCATCCTTAGCAGAAGAAATGAGAAAAGAGATACTCTCTCGCCTTAATAGGTTGCGCTCGGTTTGATGGCACGATGGGGGGAACGGCCATGGGTCAACTCTGGACGACAAAGGTGGAGAGATCAGAAAGGAGACGATGACGATTGAGGGATCGTATAGATTCATCCCTTAACCATTAGAACCGTTATAGCCTTTCGAAAATGACGGCAATGCCCAAACCCCCTCCGCCGCAGATGCATTCCAAACCATAGCGGCTGTTCCGTCGCTCCATCTCATGAAGAAGCGTGACGAGCACCCGGGTCCCTGTACAGGCAATGGGGTGCCCAAGGGATATGCCGGACCCATTCACATTGATTTTTGAATAATCTTTCTCTGTGAGATTCATCATCTTCAGGTCTGCGAGGACCTGGGCGGAAAAGGCCTCCTGGATCTCTATCAAGTCGATCTGGTTAAGATTCAACCCAGATTTCTCAATGGCCTTTTCCGCGGCTTTCGGCACAGTCAGATAGGTCCGACGCGGATCAGCCCCTGCCACAGCAAAGGCTTTGATAGAAGCCAAGGGTTTCGCTCCGAGTTTCTTTGCCATCTCTTCAGAAGCAATCACGCAGGCGGCCGCTCCGTCGTTTTCTGTAGACGAGTTTCCTGCTGTACAGACACCTCCCATCACGGGTTTGAGCTTTGCCAACTGCTCCAGTGTGGTATCTGCCCTTGGATTCTCATCCCGGTCAAAGAATTTCTCGCCTTCTTTGGAAGGTCCCAGAGGAACAGGCACAATCTCCTCCCTGAATTTACCCGATTCCATGGCTGCACAGGCCTTCCTATGGCTCTCAAGGGCCCAACGGTCACAATCCTCACGCTGAATGCCTTCCTCTTTCGCAGCGGTCTCTGCCCAGGACATCATGGCCGGCAGTATCCCATACCGCTCCTCAGGTTGTGACATCACCCGGCCCCTTTGGATTCGATCATAAAAAGGAATTCCCCACATCGAGAGATCTCCATGCCCACGGGGCATCCCCTTTTTACCCCCGATACCCCATTTAATGTCCCCCGGCACATAAAACTCAGCCGTGCTCATACTTTCTACACCCCCTGCGGCAACAATCTCTCCATGTCCACTCTCGATCTTCATGGCTGCAAAACAGATCACATCGAGTCCTGTACAACAACGGCGATCCAAGGTAATTCCAGGGATTGAATCGGGCCAGCCAGCCTTGAGAAGGGACATCCGGGCGATATTGACATATTCACCGCTCTGGTAGGATTGGCCCAGGATGACTTCGTCGACTTGGCCCGGGTCCACTTTCGCTCTCTTAACAGCTTCGTTCAGGACCAGTGCCCCAAGGTCATAGGCAGGCACATCCTTTAAAACACCCATGTATCTCCCCACAGGTGTACGTACAGCACTAATGATCACTGCTTTTTTCAATGGTTTCTCCTTTCCCCCATCCCCTCTCCATGTTTGCTGCCGTTCTCCATTAAATGGTTCAGCACCTTTTAGAGATTCAAGTGCAAAATAATCTCACCGTGAATGCTCTAAATTCATAATTCACTTGACCCCTCTTGTCAAGCCATCGTTACCCGCCAGTCGCATAGGTTTCGCAGGGAGGTGAGCTTCAACGGCTCTACAAGGCGGCCTATGTTTTTCCAGGTGCCTACTGGGGATACAATTTCAGCGACAATTCTTTTTTCAATTGCTGAGCAGAGATAAAGTGGATGCCCTGCACCCCCAAAGAGATGGCAACCTCAACATGTTTTTTCATGTCATCGATAAAAAGAATCTTTCGGGGTTCGACCGAGGCCCATTCGATGGCCGTTTGAAAGATCTCGATGGCTGGTTTTTTAAATCCCACCTCATAGGACAGAATCCATTTATCAAAAGCCCTCATAATGGGGAATTTTGAGAGGATATAAGTGAAGTGGAGGGCATCGGTATTCGAGAGAAGGCCAAGTCTCCATTTCCCCTTTTGGGAGAGAATGATTTGTGAGACCTCTTGATCTTCAACAAAGATATCGTTCCAGATGGGAATGAACTCATCAAAGGAAATAGAGAGGCCAAGATGTTCTTTTATGGTTTGGAAAAATTCTTGGGGGGAGACTTTGCCAACATCAAAGTCATTGATGATCCCTTTTTGAAGATCGAAGAGATAAGAAAATAGTTTTTGGGGCTCCTGGAATTCTTTCCTTTGAGCGGATCGGCAGAGTTTTTCTGCGATCTGATAATGGTTGAAGGGAAGAATGACATTACCTAAATCAAATAGGATGACTTTGATTCCTTCTTTCTCATTCCGCATTCCGCAATCCGAATTCCGAAATAGCCTGGTCGAGTCTTTTTTACTGGGGTGTAAAATACTCAGCGATCGCCCGGGTCAGGTCTGGAATGGTATATTGTTTTGGCTGAACCTGGACTTTCAATGCCCATTCGTTTGCCGTCCTGGCGGTCACCGGTCCGATACAAGCAATCGCGATACCCTTTAACAGTTTCTTAAGATTTTCTGTTTTAAGGAGTTCGGCAAAATGATTGACCGTGGAAGAAGAGGTGAAGGCGATCACATCGATTTTCCCTTCGGCCAGGAGTTTCTTCAATTTCTTCGATCCCCCCCTTGGCTTGACCGTCCGATAGACCGTCACCACTTCCACTTCTGCTCCCATTTTTCTCAACCCTTTTGGGAGAATATCCCGTGCCTTTTTAGCCCGAGCCAGAAGGATTCTTTTTCCTTTGATAAACATTTTTTCAAATCCCTCAAGAATAGACTCAGCGACAAACTTTTCCGGAATAGAGTGGACGGAGGCTCTCTTCTCCTTTAATCGACGGGCTGTCGCAGGTCCGATGGCGCATACTTTTAGAGAAGAGGGGAGACGAAGATTCTTGCCCCTTTCCTTCACCCTTTGCCAGAAAAAGTCGACTCCGTTCGCACTCGTGAAAATGATCCAGTCGTAGGATTTCAACTGGTCAATGGCACGGTCGACTTCTCCCCAATGGAGCGGAGGGACCATCTCGATGGTGGGGAATTCGATCACTTCTGCCCCTCGCTTTTTAAGCTGGGCTGCAAAATCACCCGACTGCTCACGGGCTCGGGTGATGAGAATTCTCTTTCCATCGAGGGATTTTTTATTCATTCTTTAAATAGAAATGACAGGACCTGATCTCTGGTAGACCTCGTCCAGGATCTCTTTTGCTCCTTTGCCCAAGAGGATTTCAGCCAGTTCAATCCCGAGCGGTTCCGCATTCTCGATAGACCCCTCGACAGAATGTCTGATAAGCCTCCTCCCGTCTATCGCTCCCACCAAACCATCCACGTATAGGGTCCTCCCCACGGATCGAGCATAAGCAGCAATAGGGACTTGACAACCTCCTTCCAGTTTCTTAAGGAAGGCCCTCTCTGCGGTAATAGCAAGGGCTGAATCCCGATCGTTGAGGAAGCGGATCTGATCTTCCACCTCCTGACCATTCATTCTTGTCTCGATTCCCAAGGCCCCTTGTCCGATCGCCGGGAGGGAGGTCTCCAGGGGAATAATTTCTGTGATCCTCTCTTCAAGGCCCAGTCTTTTTACCCCGGCGAGAGCCAGCACAATTCCGTCGAGGTTCATGGTTTTTAGCTTCTTTAGTCGCGTATCTAAATTTCCTCTCAAAGGGATCACCTCCAAGTCGTTTCTGAAATGGAGCAATTGGGCCTGCCGCCTCAAGCTGCTTGTGCCAATCGTTGCTCCCTGAGGAAGATCTTTTAATGTCCACCCCTCCCTTGAGATAAAGACATCTCGAGGGTCCTCCCTCTTTGTGATCACAGAAAGATGGAGACCTTCCGGAAATTCGGTGGGGACATCCTTGATGCTGTGAACGGCGAGGTCGATTCTTTTTTGTATAAGTGCCTCCTCGATTTCCTTTACGAAAAGGCCTTTGCCCCCGATCTTCGCCAGAGGAACATCCTGAATTTTATCTCCTGTGGTTTTGATTTTGACCAGCGTGACTTTGAGGTCAGGATGAGCGTGGGACAGTTGATCCTTCACCCAATTGGCCTGAAAGAGGGCGAGTTGGCTTCCACGGGTCCCGATTTTGAGTTCAGAAGGCATCTTCGAGATTGGCTTCCTCCTCTTCGTCCTTTTCGTCGAATTTTTCTAAGAATGTTTCCAAAGATTTCTCCGGCAGTCCAAAGAGGACATGGAGGGCATCGAGATAAAGGTCTGCGATTGCCTCCTCATTGGTTTGCTTAAGAAGGGTGATAGGCGTGTGGAGAATCTTATTAATGATGGCAGAGGTAAGGGCCTCCAAGGATTTCTTCTCTTTGTCAGACAGATTGGGGTGAAAGGAAAGCGTTTTTTCCAACTCCTTCTTTCTGATATCTTCAAACTTCTTTCTTAAGGCCACGATGGTGGGGGTCACATCCAGAGATCGATACCAGCTCACGAATTTCACCACCTCGTCTTGGACGAGGGTCTCTGCCTTTTGGGCCTCCTTTTCACGATCCTTAATGTTTTCATTGGCCACTTTTTGAAGGTCATCGATATTGTAGAGGTAAACATTCTCCATATCACCGACTTTGGGTTCGATATCTCGAGGATCAGCGATATCAATGAAGAAGATCGGTTTCTGCCTTCGATCCTTCATCACCTTTGCGATCTGGTCATGCCCGATGAGATATTGGGGGGAATTGGTAGCGCTAATCACAATATCGGTCTTCTTCAAGCCCTGTGTCATGTCTTCAAAGGGGATGGCTTCGCCCCTGAATTCCCGAGCCAGTGACACAGCCCGTTCATACGTGCGGTTGGTCACCCACATTTTCTCCACCCCACCCGCGACCAGGTGTCGGGCGGCCAGTTCACACATCTCTCCCGCTCCAATGAGCAAAACGGTTTTCTTTTCGAGAGTTCCAAAAATTTTTCCAGCTAACTCGACCGCCACAGAACTGACCGACACAGCACTAATCGCAATCTTCGTCTCGGTTCTTACCCTTTTTGCCACATGAAAGGCCCGGTGAAGGAGTCGATGGAGAATCAGACCCGAGGTATTGGCCTGCTGCGAGATGTCGTAGGCATCTTTGATCTGGCCTAAAATTTGGGGTTCCCCTAAAACCATTGAATCAAGGCTAGAGGCAACTCGAAAAATATGCCTTACGGCTTCTTCCCCAACATGAGTATAAAGACTTTTTTCGAATTCCTTCAAGGAGATTCCATGATACTGGCAGAGGAATTCCTTCAAATCGTGAATGGCTTTTTCAGTCTCTCGCGTGGCGGCGTAAACTTCTACCCGATTGCAGGTCGAGACGATCATGTCTTCTTTCACTGAAGAAAGGGCATGCACCTTGGAGAGAGCTTCTTCCAATTTATCTTCCGGGAAGGCCAGACATTCTCGAATCTCGATAGGCGCCGTATTATGATTTAATCCAATAACGAGAAGTTCCATATTAACAAGAATAGGTTAAGGTTTAGGCGAAGGTCGAGACAAAACATTTAACAAAAGGATTCCATCTTTCCTCAACCTTACCCTCAGCCTTAGCCTCAAACTTATTCTCAACCTCAGCCTGTATTCCTTACTGCCACTTGGAGTAGGCATGCAGTCCCGGGAGAAGGAGGTTCACTCCTAGAAATGTGAAGAGGACAGCAAGAAACCCTACAATGGCCATCATGGCGGCCTTCCGTCCCCTCCACCCAACGGTCAGTCGCTGGTGAAGGAGTGCTGCATAGAGAAGCCAGGTGATCAGGGACCATGTTTCTTTGGGATCCCAATTCCAATATCTTCCCCAGGCATATTCTGCCCAGACAGCTCCTGTAATGATCCCCAGGGTCAACAAAGGAAATCCGAACTTGAGGGAGAGATAGCTCAGATCGTCGAGGAGGCTCAATGAAGGAAGCCTTTTGGCGATCGCCCCCATCTTCTTTGCTTTAAGCTGATGTTCCTGAATCAAATACATCACTCCAAAACAGAAAGTCAGGGTGAAGATGGCGTTCCCCAAGAAGGCAAAGATCACATGGAAAGGATGCCAGAAGCTCTTCAAAACCGGCGCCAGGGGGAGGATTTCTTTCGGAAGGGCCAGGGCGAAGAGCATCAGGATAAGCGCAATGGGGGTGAGAAAGGAACCCAGGACCTTGATCTTATATTTAAAATTGGCCATCAACAGGAGGCCGATGATCATCCATGCGAAGAAGGAAAGAGATTCGTAGAGATTGGTCACGGGAGTGTAGCCCGCTTCAAAATACCTCGTAAGGATGGCCAGGGTATGGGAGGCGAAGCCGAAGGATACGATGACGGCCGCTATTCTTGAGAGGACCCCTTTGAGAAAGAGAACATAGGCCAGATAGGCCAACGTCCCAAACAGGTAAAGAAAGGAGGCAAATTTAAAAAAAAGAATATCCATCGTTCTCTATTCTACCATGTTTTTGTCAATCGGTGAAACCCCCAATTCATCCCTAAGTAGAAGAGGGGATGAATCCAGGGTCTTTTGAGAACCCTTTTATAAATGGAAGAAGTCGAAAAAACCTCTTTCCAGGCCTTCTTCATCCCTTTCTCCAATTCCTCCACAGACATCCCCAGAGGCTGATAGACGACATGGAGGGAATCGTATTTCTCCCAATCCCTGCATAGAATCCTTCCTTCTTTTTCCAAACGAAGAAATGAATCCGTTCCAGGATAAGGGGCCATGATAAAGGTGAGGGCCCAGTCGAGCTTCGAACCAATGGGGAAATCAATAATCCTCTGGAAGACGCCGGGGTCATCGTCATCCAAACCTACGATAAAGGTTCCCATGATGCCGACTCCCTGGTCGTGAATTCGATTGACCGCCTCCGCATACCGGGAGGGCTGGTTGAACCCCTTCCCCATTGCTTTCAGGTTTTTTACCGAGAAGGACTCGAAGCCGAGATTGATGGCGATGCAGCCACTTTGGGCAAATCCTTCCAGGAGTTTCTGGTCAAAGGCGATGGAAACCGGGGCATGGCCGTACCAGAGAAGATCGAATTCCTTAAGAAGGGAGAGAAGTTCAAGGCAAAATCGCCTGTCTCCTGCGACGTTGGAATCGATGATGTAAAGAAGTCTTCTTTTGAGGAAGTAGGGAAGGTCTTTGCTAAATAAGGAAAGGATATTCTTTAAGAGAGGGTTCATCACCGGACCTTCATGGAAGAGTGTTTTGAGCTCTCGCTCAATCTCGCCGATCGGCCGATTGCGGTATCGGAATCCGAAAAACTTTGAGACACCGCAGAAGTCGCAGTGATGAGGACACCCCCGTGTGGTTTCGAGTAACTTCAAAGGAAAGTAAAACTTTTGGTTGAGAAGTTCTCTTCTGGGGAAGGGAAGGTCGGAGGCTTTGAAAAAATCACTCCCCGCATAAACCCGCCTCATTTGGCCTTTTCTTAGATCCTCGATCAAACCTGGCCAGACCGCTTCAGCTTCTCCTACGACCACGGCATCGACATGTTGAAGCGCTTCCTGAGGGAGCATGCTCGCATGGACGCCTCCCATGACCACAGGGATCCCTCTCCTCTTAAACTCATCCGCGATCTGGTAGGCCCGGGGGGCGACAGGTGTCTGAGCGGTAATCCCCACCAGATCCACCTTTTCCTCGAAATTGATTTGATCAAAGGCTTCGTCCACAATTTTCACCTCCACACCGGGAGGCGTGACTGCTGCAATATAGGGGAGGTTTAAAAAACTCAGTCTGAAGAGAAAAGCTTCTTCCTTTTTTCGCTCCCTCTCAGGCGAGACCAAAAGGATCTTCATCCTCACTATTTAACCCATTCCATGGGAACGGGTCAACGCCTGCCGACGGCAGATAGCCCTCCAAGGGCAGGCAAGCTTTCCTCTTGAAATTGGCCATTTGAAATTCCATAGATCATTGGGTTATATTTAAATGCTATTAGGAGAAAGATCATGAAGCCCATTCTACTGGAAATCGTCACAAAAGTGATTACCTCTTTTGGCCAATGTCGCCGCTGCAAAATCCTCTTCGATCAAGCAGGGTTTGACCAGAAGCTCCATCAGAAAGAGATGGACGAGTATCCTCCGGATTTGAAAGAGGAGTATGCGAAGCTCTCAGACTGGATTCGAGAATTAAATCGGCTCTATAAGCATCGTCTCTCGATTAAGCTGATTGACGCCCCATCGCCTCTCGGGATCTACAAATCCCTGCGTTATCGGATCCGGACCTACCCCACTTTCATCGTGGAAGGAAAAGAGACCTATGCGGGGTGGGATAAAAGCCAGATCGAGAGCCTTCTGGATAAGTATATTAAAAACGCTCTTCCATCAAAACATCGAAGTCTTCAGCCTTCCCTTTCTTAGGGGGCAATTTAGACTGATGGGCGGAACTTCACTGCCGGCAAGCAGGAATGCCGACACACCATTCTTGGTGCCGACACGGATCACGGTCGCACGTCACGATTTCTTTAGGCATATGGGAAGAGGTGGACGATTCGGTAAATATGGAGAAACCAAACGGTTCGAACGGTTGCGTCAAAAACGGCATAACGTCCTTTCTCAAAAACCTCTAAAGCAAACTCCTCCAAAGAAATCTTTCAAGGCTTAGAGAAATAGAAGAAGGTGGGATGCAAGAAGATTGGGAGATAGCGCATCAGAGGCTATAAGGTTTTGAGCATCTCTTCGGCAAAATCTCTCAGGTCACTATCACTGGCGGTCATGGCTAAAATATCGACCTTGGCTTTGAAGCCTTGCTTCTCAATCGGACTCTTGGCCTCATAGAGATCCTTCATCGCTGCAAGCGCCTGCAAGACCTTCTGAGAATCTGAATAATCCAACAAGAGCGAGAGCGTGCTCCAATCATCCGGTAGACCGTATTGATCTAAATAAGCCTTCACGGCCGCCTCAAACTGATCTGTGCCGTGAAAACGATCGATGTCGTTTCGGGCTTTTTGATGCTTTTTGGTTCCTTTCTTTCCCATGAAGAGTTTGTCAGCCTCCTTTCGATACTTTTTCATCACCCATTCGGAACGACGGGATCTCACTCGATCCTGGGGAGTTTCTTTGGGAGCGTATGGACTTCGATCTTTCCTTCGATCAATCTCTCTCCAGGAAATCTTTTCGCCTTCATCGTTGTCGTGATGCCGAATCATGTTCTCGTCTGCCTTGGTAAGAATTTAATTTGAACTTTGAGGTTCGGAATTTGAAATTCCTTCATTCGGTGGTTTCGGCTTCTCTGGACGTTTTACCTCCACCCCCTGGGAGGTGACGATGAGATTCAGGACCTCCCCTGACCTTCCAGACTTCCCCACAGGCTTCCCGTTTAAGACCAGATCGAGGCCTCCTGCGTTTCCAAGTTTCATGAGAATCCGACCCGATGCTTGAATGGTAGTCCCTTCCCCTGGCTTCAGGATCATCTCCTTTCCAGACTGATCGTCCGCCTGGAGACTCAACCATGTTTCTTCGATGGCTTTGAGCTGGAGAGAGATAGCCTTTTTTTCTTGAACAGGGGTGGTTGCTGTGACGGGAGCAGAGGGCGTGAGAGGTTTCTTCTCTTGGACGACAGGTTTTCCTTCTGGAGGTTGGGGTGTCGCAGTGACAGGAGGTGAAGGAGCGATGGGAGATTTCTTTTCGACAAGTTTTCCGGGGATGGGTTCCATCGGAGGTTTGGAAGAGTAAGGGGAGAAGAAATAAAAGACGACGAAGCTTGCCACGATGACCCCACCGACCACCCAGGTCTGTTTTGTATTCCATAGAACCTTCTGCTTGGGTGTTGAGGCTTGAGTGGGTGGAATCTCCTGTTTGGGTCCTGGGGATTGAATAGAAGGAGGGGTGATCAATTCTCCTTTTAAAGCTCTTTCGTAACGGAGCAAGACATCATTGGGATCGAGCCTCAGATATTTGGCATAGGCTAAAAGAAACCCCTTCACATAGGTAGCAGGAGGGAGAAGGTTCTGCCGGTCCTCTTCGATGGCCCTGAGGATGGGTTCCCTCACCCTCGTATTTTTTGCCACCTCTCTCAAGGAAATCTTTTTGGATTCCCGCTGATTTTTAAGATATTTCCCTAAGGTTTCCCTTTCATCCACGAGTCAATTCCTCAAGCTGAATGGTTTAAGGCCGATGGATAGCCCAACCGATTCAGGGCACGAGGGTCTCGGGTCCAATGTTCCTCCACCTTCACCCACAATTCCAAAAAGACCCTTGTCCTCCAGAAAGCCTCCGCTTCTTTTCGAGCGTCCTCTCCAATCTTTTTCAATTTCTGTCCACCTTTTCCGATGAGAATCTTTTTTTGAGAATCTCTTTCGACATGGATCGTTGCCTTAATGACCACAAGATTTTTTTCAGGGCGCTCTTTAAATTCATCGATGGTGACAGCCGTCGAATACGGAATCTCTTGATAGGATCGGTGGATGACCTTCTCTCGAATGATTTCAGAGACCCAAAAGCGTTCTGTCTGATCCGTGATGATGTCTTCTGAATAATAAGGAGGGGATTCGGGAAGGATTTTCACAATTTCATCTAATAGAATATCGATCCCCTCTCCGGTAAGGGCGGAGACGGGAAGTATCTCTTTGAAGGGATGAAGCTTTCGATATTGATCCATGATGGGGAGGAGGTTCTTTTTTTTCACCGAATCAATTTTATTGATGACGAGGATGGGAACGCCGCTACTTCCCCCAAGAGATTCTATCACCTTTCGGTCTTTTTCTATGAGTGGGAAGGTGGCCTCGACGAGAAAGAGAAGGATATCTGCATCCCGACCCGAAGCGATGGCCGTTCGGACCATCCGCTCGTTCAATTCAGATCGTCCCTGGTGAATTCCCGGGGTATCCAGGAGGATGAGTTGACCTCCTCCTATGTTTTTGATGCCGAGGATTCGGTTTCGTGTCGTCTGAGGCTTTTCAGCGACGATGGCGATCTTATCACCGAGGAGACGGTTGAAGAGGGTCGATTTTCCTACGTTCGGCCTTCCCAGGATAGAGATGAAACCAGATTTGAAGGGAGCCATCATTCTCCAAAAGATTGATACGTTTTGAGTTTGGCGTTTAGAGTTCGGGGCTTTAAAACTCATCTCTCCGAACTCATGACTCCAAACTATTTATTCCCGTGAAGGCAAGGTTAGGTCTAACACCTCTTGGATGTGTTCGACTAAGATGAAGTTCATCTCATTCTTTATGTAGTCTGGAATATCATCGAGATTCTTCTCATTCTTTTTGGGTAGGATCACGGTCTTCACTCCGGCCCGACGAGCAGCGAGGATCTTTTCCTTAATCCCTCCCACCGGAAGCACTCTTCCGGTTAGGGTCAATTCGCCCGTCATCGCAATCTCATGAGGAACGGGTTTGTCCCTTAAAAGAGAGAGAACCGCTGTGGCAATGGTGATTCCAGCAGAAGGTCCATCTTTAGGAGTCCCCCCAGACGGGATGTGGATATGAATGTCGCACTCTTGATAAAAATTCTCAGGAATATGAAGGAAGGAGGCATTCGTTCGAATATAAGAGAGGGCCGCGTGAGCGGATTCCTTCATCACCTCCCCTAGAGATCCGGTCAAGATAAGTCCCTTATCGCCTTTCATTTTACACGTTTCGATAAAAATGATGTCTCCTCCATTTTCTGTCCAGGCCAGTCCTGTGGCCATGCCGATGCGGTCTTTCTCCTGAGCGACCTCGCGGAAGAATTTTTGTGGCCCCAGAAGTTCCTCGACAGCCGCTTCATCGATCCTCTCTTTCGAAGGATTCCCCATGGCCACTTCCTTGGCAATTTTTCGACAGAGGGTGGCAATCTCTCTTTCTAAATTTCGAACTCCTGCCTCCCGAGTATATTCTCGAATGATCTTGTAAAGGGCTTCAGGAGTGAAAGAAAGAGGATGGTCCTTCAACCCATTTTCTTCTTTTTGGTGAGGGATCAAGAATTGAAAGGCAATCTTCTCCTTCTCCTCCTCGGTATATCCTGCCAGGGGAATCACTTCCATACGATCCAATAAAGCAGGAGGAATAGGGGAGAGGGTGTTCGCCGTTGTGATGAACAAGACATGGGAGAGATCAAAGGGGACATCTAAGTAATGATCGGTGAATGAATAATTCTGCTCCGGATCGAGGGTTTCAAGAAGGGCTGCCGCTGGATCTCCACGGACGTCCTGACCGATCTTGTCCACCTCGTCGAGCATAAAAACGGGGTTGAAAGTTTCCGCCCTCCGGATCTCTTGAATAATACGGCCTGGAAGAGCTCCCACATACGTTCGACGGTGCCCTCGGATCTCTGCTTCATCCCTGACCCCTCCTAAGGAGATACGGATAAATTTCCTTTCCAAAGCACGGGCGATGGAGCGCCCTAAGGAGGTCTTCCCCACACCCGGGGGGCCGACGAAACAGAGGATCGGGCCCTTCAAGGGTTCCTTTAATTTCTTAACGGCTAAGAACTCTAAGATCCGTTCCTTCACTTTTTCAAGATCATAATGGTCTTCATTGAGGACGGCCTGAGCCCGGCTGAGGTCAAGGTTGTCCACAGTCTTCTTATTCCATGGCATCGTGGTGAGGTAATCGAGATACGTTCTAGAAACGGTGTATTCTGCGGAGATGGGATTCATCCGTTCCAGTCGGCTGATCTCTTTAGAAGCGATCTCTTCAACTTTTTGGGGCATCCCGGCGTTTTGGACTTTCTCCCTCAGTTCATGGATCTCGGCCTGATAGGGATCCTCTTCAGGCGCGTCCCTCTGTCCTCTTACGGGAGGACGAAGGGAATGATCCTTCTGAAACTTCCCGGCCTCTTTTCCAGCATTGAGTAAGGGGTGAGGTCGGGTCGGGGAGGGTTGAATCTCTCGACTGAAGTAATGAAAGACTTTTTTCAATCGTTCCAGAGGATCGACGGTCTCAAAAATTTCTTGCTGTTCCTTCAATGCCAAATGGAGAGTAATGGCGATCAGGTCAGCGAGTCTGCCCGGATGGTCAATTTTATCCAGGGTCTTCAATAGCTCCTCCGGAAGGGGTTTCCCCATGGAGAGTGAGATTTTAAAAAGAGTCCCAATGCTCTGAATGAGGGTTTCAGAAAGGGGAGTCCTTTCTTGAGGCTCGTTGATCTCACTGACATCTGCCTTGAAATAAGGGGTTTCCAGGCCAATGTTCTGGAGAAGAACTCTTGAAAGCCCCTCCACGAGAATCTTCATCCCCCGATTTGGCAACTTGACCAACTGGAGAATTTTACAGACCGTTCCAACGGAAAGGAGATCCTTGGGTTGGGGATCTTTGAGATAAGGATCACGCAGACCGACACACCCGATAAGACTATTCTCCAACAATACCTTATTTAATACGGCCAAGGCTTCATCCGATTGGAAAAAAAGAGGGGCGACGACGTAAGGGAAAATAATCGTCTCTTTCAGGGGAATAAAGAGAAGCCTTTGGGGAATGGGAATGCTCTCTGATTTATAGAGATATCTCACAGAAAACTCCGGCTCCGAATTGAAAACAGGAATTATTATACGAAAATCACGGTATTTGTCAACCCTTCGACTTCCCCGGCCTGAAGGCTGGAGCTTGCTCAGGGTTGACCCTGAGCGGGGATTTCTTCCCCGTCCTCAGGGACGGGGCTTGGCGCCGTCGAACGGGTCAAGGAAGATTGAATAGTTCTTTCATGCAGGACCAAGCTTCTGCTGAACACCAATCCCTTTGTCCTATAATCTTTCCCACCAGCATCCCTTCTTGATTGACAAGGTATGTTTGGGGAACCCAGCCTCTGACTCCATATTGGTCCATCACCTTTTCCTTCAAGAGCAAGAGGACAGGAAGGGTAACCTTATTATCGTTGACAATCTTTTGAACGGCTCTCTTTCTTTCTCCATCAATAGCAATTAAAAGAATCGTCAACTGATCTCTCTTTCCTTGGTAGAATTTTTCCAATAGAGGCATTTCTTCCTTGCAGGAATCACACCAGGTGGCCCAAAAAACGATGAGGACAGGCTTCCCCTTAAAGTCGCCGAGGGAAACCTGATTCCCATCCAAACCCTTGAGGGAAAAAGCAGGAGCTTGCTTCTTCTCCTGAGATCTCTGAACACCAAAAGAACTACAGGATGGACATTCCGGTTGAGATGGAGAAGCGGCCCTTCCAACCTGAAGGCAGGGGACAAACAGGGTAGCCATTCCCACCAGGATTGAAAGCGAAAGGACGATTCTTTTTTTCATCTCCACCTCCCGATGGATGAGCTAAGCAAAGACTAAAATATATTTTTGACCCCGTCAACCCTTCGCCCTCTCCAGACACAAAGCTTGGACCTGCCTTTGGCAACGGCCTATGATTAATCTCACGCCTAAGGCTTACACCAAAGGCTCCGGGTTGATTCTGAGTGAGCTTTTTGCCGTATTTTAAAAATATACTATGCAGACAATCGAAGGGTCAATATCTTCTTGAAAAGAGGTCTCAGAAATGATAATGTGACATGTCAAGTCAAAACAGGAGCCTCCGGTTTATGGGCGAGAGGAAACCTGCCTGCCCTGCCTACCGCAGGATGAACATTATTTTCTTCGTTCGTGCCACCCTGGCGTTAGGCATGGGACGAACCTTATTCGGGTCGTAGCAGTGAGGAGGGTTTTATGGCGGGAGTGAACAAAGTCATCCTTATCGGGAATCTGGGGGCAAACCCTGAGGTCAAGTATTTAAGTAACGGCACCACGGTCGCAAATTTTCGGATGGCGACAAGTGAAAATCGGGTAAATCGATCTTCCGGAGAAAAAACGACGATCACGGAATGGCACCGAATTGTTGCTTTCGGCCGATTAGCTGAGATATGTGGAGAATATCTGAATAAGGGAAAACAGGTCTACATTGAAGGCCGGCTCCGCACCCGAACATGGGAAGACAAGGATGGAAACAAAAGGTCGACGACTGAAATCGTAGCAATCCGAATGCAGATGTTAGGAGCAGCCGGGACACCGGCTGAGGTTCCGGATACGGGGAAAGATAAAGATTTTGATATCGACCAAGAAGTCCCTCCCGGATCCGATGATGACGTACCGTTCTAATTGCGGATTTCGGAATGCGGAATTCGGAATACTTAATTTAGAATTTTGCTTCGGATTTAAATTCCGCAATCATCAATCCGCAATCCGAATTTAGAAGAGATACCTTCCCATGCTGACATTCAAGAGAAGCCCCACTCCGATCAGAGTGGAGAGGATGAAAGACCCGCCATAACTGAGCAGGGGAAGAGGAATTCCTACCACCGGCATCATCCCCAGCACCATTCCAATGTTGATGAAGACATGCCAGAAGAGCATCGCTACCACCCCGAAAGCAAGGATGGCACTAAAACGGTCTTTCGCTTGGACGGCGATGCGAAGCCCCCACAAAATCAGTGCCACATAGAGCCCGATGACAAAGAGAGATCCGATCAAGCCCCACTCCTCTCCCAAGGCTGAGAAGATGAAGTCCGTCTGTTGCTCGGGGAGAAAGCCCAACTTGGATTGAGTTCCCTTCATAAAACCCTTTCCAAGGATCCCCCCGGATCCCACAGCAATCTTCGATTGAATGAGATGATATCCCGCCCCCAGGGGGTCTAAATCGGGATTAAAAAAGGTGACAATTCGCTTCTTCTGATATTCCTTAAGGAAATTCCAAAGAAGCGGCACGGCAGCGGCTCCAGCCAATCCAATGGCCAGCAGGGAGGACCATCGAATCTTAACAAAGATCAGGATCGAGAAAAAAACTAAGAGAAGGATGATCGCTGTTCCCAGGTCGGGCTGTTTAAGGATCAAGAGCACCGGCAGCAGAAGAAGGAGAAACGGGAAGGGAAGTTGCTTCAGCGAATACCCCTTTCGATCTGGAGGTCGATGAAAAAACTTTGCCAGGGCCAAGATGAATGAGATTTTGACAAACTCCGAAGGTTGAAAAGAGAGGGGTCCAATTTTGACCCATCGCTGGGCGCCGGAAGTGATAATCCCGTAGGCCAATACTAAAAGTAAAAGGACCAATGCGATCGTATAAACGGGATAAGCGAAATCCGAATAGAAGCGGTATTCGACGAAGGCGATTATCAGCATCATTGTCAATCCGATCAGCACCCAGAAAATTTGTTTGAGGTAAAAGGGGGTCCCGGCCATCTCTATCTTTGCGGTGGCGCTATAGAGATTGAGAATGCCGATCGAGGCGATGGCGAGGACAATCCCCACTAACGTCCAATCGAAATGGATGAAGAGGCGTCGGTCAATCTGCATAATCCGACTCGCTTTGCTTCTCCGTACTCTTGAAGGAAGGCGAAGGTTTAAGGTTGAGATATTGTTCGATCACCTTCTTAGCCATCGGGGCAGCAACCGTAGCCCCGAATCCTCCATGCTCAACAAGGACGGCCACCGAGATCTTGGGGTCTTCAAATGGGGCATAAGCCACAAACCAAGCATGATCCCGAAATCGGAGAGGGATTCGATTCATCTCTCCTCTTTTAAAGTCCTCCGGCATGGCGATGACTTGGGCCGTACCCGTTTTCCCTGCCACCTTGACCTCTTTCAACCTACAAGCCGACCCCGTCCCACGAGGATCGTTCACTGCTCCCTTAAGGGCTTCCTGGATCAGTTGAAGGGTCTTTTCTGATACGTTCACTCTTCCCAATTCCACGGGCGGATACTCTTTTAATTTGTTTTGATAGATATCTTCAACCCTTTCAACCACCTGAGGCTGAACGATCTTCCCTCCGTTGGCAACAGCAGAAATGAGCACCAACAGTTGAAGAGGGGTTGCATTTAGATATCCCTGACCGACAGAGAACGAAAGGGTCTCGCCGCTATACCAGGGAACTCCCAAACGTTTCTTTTTCCAAGAGCTGGAAGGAACGATCCCTGGTTTCTCATGAGGGAGTGAGA
The DNA here is from genome assembly GCA_964353925.1 of uncultured Syntrophaceae bacterium. Lineage (GTDB taxonomy): Bacteria > Desulfobacterota > BSN033 > BSN033 > UBA1163 > CAVQFR01. Next base: position 19,990 of record CAYGWV010000141.1, read on the forward strand.
TTCCTGTTGCCCTCCCTAAACCAAACTCAGTGGCATAATGAGCAATGATATCAGGCCCCACCTTCAAACCGACTTGATAAAAGTAGATATCACAAGATTCGGCGATCGCCCGATGGAGGCTGAGGCTTCCATGGCCACCTTCCTTCCAGCACCGAAAATCCCGATTTCCATAGGAGAAGGCTCCCGAGCAGGTGAGCTGTGTGTTCGGAGTAATCGATCCCGATTCCAGGCCTGCAATGGCAGTGACGATCTTGAAGATCGACCCCGCAGGATATTGTCCCTGAATTCCTTTGTTTTGAAGAGGGTGATAAGGATTTTCCAGAAGAGATTTCCATTCTTCTGGCAAAATGTTTCTTGCAAAGATGTCTGGTCTAAAAGAAGGCTTGCTCACCATGGCTAAGATTCGCCCGGTTTTCGGGTCCATGGCAATGAGGGCCCCGGCCTTATCCTGATAGGCTTCCTCAGCAACCTTCTGGAGTTCCAAGTCGATGGTGAGGAAGAGGTTGTTCCCCGGAAAGGGTTCGACGACTCCCAGGGGTCTAATCTCTCTTCCCAAAGCATCGACTTCGATCTGCTGACCTCCATCCGATCCTCTGAGATCATTTTCCCACCGGTACTCGACTCCATATTTTCCAATCTGCGCACCCATCCGATAGGGAGATTCCTTGGACTGCCTCAATTCATTCTCGTCCACTTCCCCAAGATAACCGATGAGATGAGAAGCCAGATTCCCATAATCGTAGGCTCTCCTGGGTCTGACATCCACGATGAGTCCCGGGAGATGAACCCGATTGGTTTCGAGGAGGGCCAGCTTATTCCAATCGATATCCGACTTAATCTTCACCGGTTTAAAGGGAGTCCGTCGTTTTTGGGCCTTTATTTTCTCCTCAATCTCGCCCTGCGTCATATTTAACATCTCTCCCACTTTGATCAAGACCTCTGGATTTGCTCTTAAGTCCTCAGGGACAAGATAAACTTCGAAGGAGGGGCGGTTATGAGCCAAAATATTCCCTTTGTGATCTAATAACATTCCTCGATCCGCGGGATTCTCACGGAGTCGAATGCAGTTATTTTCAGACAGATGCCGGAGGTCACTTCCCTTGATCACTTGAAGGAACCACAAGCGGATGAAGATCAACAGAAAAGCCAAACCGACAAAAATGACAAGGTATTTATACCGCCCCTTAAAATCCTCCATCTTCTGGGTGTTTAATTCCATCATGACCTATCCCCCTGCCTTTATTCCCTGCTCGGGCTGACGAAATAATAACGATGTCCCCTTTTTGAAAAGGAAAAAGAGGAAGGGGGAGACCAGACCAGTACAAAATGATTGGGGAAGGAGGAAAGTGAACAATGAGGAATAAAGGTTTCCGAAGGAGACGGGTTCAAGGCCATTGATAAGAATTAAGAGGAGTCCTCCTTCCAGGATACTAAAGATGAAGGCGAAGAGGAATTGGAAGGAAAATCCTTCCAGATAGAATCTTTCTTTAAGGAATTGCGTAGCAAAAAAGACCAGCGTTCGGGAGAAGGTGTAAAAGCCCAAGGTGTTTCCCGAAAACAGGTCCATGAGATATCCCATGAAGAATGCCAAGATCCCGCCGAGGAACGGCGGGAACAAAAAGGCCAGGTAGAGGGTAAAGATGAGGAGGAGGTCCGGCCTGATCCTTTGAATTGGAAAGAAGGACAACCACGTCGTTTGAAGGATCAGAAGAAGAATTCCTGCCAGGAGAAGCGGAACGAACCGTTTCATTTCTTGATTTTCTTCCCTTTCTTTGCCTTTTCTTCTTTGGGCGAAGGAGGTGGGGGGATGGGTTCCATGACGACGAAGACTTCCTCCAGCTTTGTTAAATCCACGCTGGGCGTTAATTCGGCAACCTGGAAAACGCCGTGCCCCTTCTTGTCCACCTTCTTGATCTCACCCACCATCAATCCCTTAGGAAAATTTCCAGCCAACCCTGAGGTGACGACCGCATCCCCGACAGCGACCTCTTCGGTTCGAAGAAGGTATTTCAGTTGACAACGGTTTTCTCCTTTCCCTTCAACAATGGCCTTCGCGCGAGTTCTCTGGACAATGGAGTCAATGGCGCTGTTGTAATCGGTGATGAGAAGAACGGTCGCATAATGAGGAGCGGTTTTAAGGATCTGGCCGATGACCCCTGCCGCCGAGATCACCGCCATTCCCTTTTTCACTCCGTCCCGTTCCCCTTTGTCAATGGTCACGCTCTTAAACCAAGAAGAGGGATCTTGACCGATGACTTCAGCCCCGATCATGGAAAGGGAGTTTTTCTCCCGAAATTGGAGAAGTTGCTTCAAGCGGTCCATGGCCAACTTCGTTTCCTTTGTCCGGTGGTTCTCTTCTTGAAGTTCGGCGATCTTCTGCTTGAGCATCCTGTTCTCTCTCTCGAGACTGACCAAAAAAACGTATTTTTGGAAGGTTCCCTGAACAGTCTTGATGACAAGCGTGGAGGCTTTTTGAAATGGAGAACAGATCTCCATCAGAAGGGCATCGAAAAATTCCGGGCCTTTTCCCTGTTTCGCCCTCAATGACAACAGAACGAGGGCAAACAGCAAAAGGAGGGTGATGAAAATAAAGAGGCTGTACCTTCGGGAGAGGAAAAGGTTACGTATCCTCATCAATCTCAATATTGAACCGTCACAGTGCGGAGCAAGTGCTCATTGTCTAGTACCATTCCTGCGCCTAACACAATGGACGAGAGGGGATCATCGACGATCGTAATGGGAAGGCTGGTTACCTCCCGGAGTAAAACATCGAGGTTCTTCAGAAGGGCGCCTCCGCCCACCAGGACAATCCCTTTGTCCACAATATCTGCTGCCAACTCCGGCGGGGTCCCTTCCAAAGTAATCCGGACGGTATCGATGATGGTATTGATCGATTCAGCCAATGCCTCTCGGACTTCCTCACTGTTGATCTCAAGGGTTTTAGGAATGCCCGTGACCAAGTCTCTCCCTTTTACCTCTATGGTTTGAGGATTCTCTTCGGGATAGGCGGTCCCGACATTAATCTTGATCATTTCAGCCGTTCGTTCGCCAATGAGAAGGTTGTACTTTCTTTTGACGTACTGGATAATGGCCTCGTCCATCTTATCCCCCGCCACCCGGATGGACTGACTCGTCACGATCCCCGACAGGGAAATGACCGCCACTTCCGTGGTCCCTCCACCGATGTCCACGACCATATTCCCAGAGGCTTCGGTGATCGGAAGCCCTGCCCCAATGGCCGCAGCCATTGGCTCCTCGATCAAGTAGATTTCTCTGGCACCCGCAGACTGGGCCGATTCTCGAACGGCCCGTTTTTCTACAGGCGTGATCCCGGAGGGGACGGAGATGACCACTCGAGGTCGAATCAGGGCTTTTCGGTTATGAACCTTCGTGATGAAATATTTAAGCATTACACCGGTGATTTCGAAATCGGCGATCACCCCATCCTTTATCGGCCGGATAGCAAAAATGTTTCCAGGGGTTCGGCCCAACATCTCCTTGGCTTCACGGCCTACAGCCAGAACGTGTTTGTCTCCCCGTGAATCTTTTTGAATCGCAACGACAGAAGGCTCGGAAGAAACGATCCCTTTCCCTTTTACGTAAACGACGGTATTTGCCGTCCCCAGATCAATGGCCAGATCCGTTGAGAATAAGCCCCACAATGAGTCAAATACCATCCCCGTGTTCCCTCCCTTCTTGAAATAACATCATATTAACAAATACTTCAAATTGATTCAAGGGAATTCATCGCCCCCGTGGTCGTTCGGAATGATTAGTTCCCCACGTCCTCCGCAGTGGCTCTGCTACGGAAGAGGGAGCGTTTGGAGAGAAAATAAATCTCTGGACCCCTAACTCCGAATTTTCTTAATTAAGGAGAAGCGTGTTGGGCGAGGCGGCGGCTTGTTTCAGCCACCATGCACCCGATGATATCTAAAGGAAGGTGGGATTGGATTGTGGAATCAAATAGCACACTGATCTTGGGAGGAAATTCTGCATCCCCTTTCCATAGAATATAGGCAAGCAATACTTTGGGAAATACGTCCAAGGCAAATCCCTTATCTCCATAAAGGATCTCGCCCCCTCCCAGTTTCTTACCTGTTTTGAGAAAAGCCTCCGGATCCTTTCCGAAAAGGTTGATCAGCCCTTCAACCTCGAGGCGATGAGGACCCCGAAAGAAGGTGGATCCTCCCTTAAAATCTTTCTCACTGATCCAGGTGTGTGTGGGTTTGATGTCTTTAGCTTCCGTCAAATACACGAGGACCATCAGGTAGAAATAAGGATGAAGTGCCTCCTGAATGGGTTTATCATTCCATTCGATCCTCAGAATCTCCTTTTCTTTTGGGAGAATGAGGTACCGCAGATTATAGACTGGCAAGAGGAAACCTTCTCGCCCAGGGTGATAGATGGCCTCTGTGCGATTACACACATCGGTTGGATGAAGTTGAGAAAGTTTATTCCAGTAAAAAGGGTCGATCGTGGCTTTTGGGTTCGCCTCCTCTTGCATCCTTTCCTCCTTTTTTTTAATTTGAGTAATCATAATTGAATATGATGCCATTTTCAACGAATAAGCGAAAAAACTCATCTCCTGCTTCGTCCCCCCCAATTCTCCTCGGGCCAGAGAGAGGGGCTATCCAGCCGATGATTTACGGGGAGTGCGACAAGCTTCAGGTTCTCCCCTCATAGATTGGGTGAATGAACGGTAACTCCTTCAAGTCTTCTTTCTCCAGAGCCTCCATGAGGGTCTACAGCTGGCCAAAAATCGTTGTATCCTCGACAATATGTCACTTCCTGCCAAGGCATATTCCACATAAATCTGTGCTTATAATTAAAATTAGGCCTGAAACTCCAAATAGTTATAAAACTGAAGCGGTAAAACAATCTCTGGCATGGTTTTTGCTAATAACTGGTGAAAAATCAAATCAAATCGGAGCAATAAGCATGTCGTTCGTGGAAGAAACCTTCTCCTCAGAGAAAAGAGAATTTCCGAGATCTGATGTCGATTTGCCGGTTAAGTATAGTAGAACCAACCAATTCTTCAAACACGGTCGAGCCGCCAATGCCAGTGAAGGAGGATTACTTATCTGCCTTCCAGAAAAAATGGATATTGGTCACCATCTGGTGTTGAAATTATTTTTCCCTCTTCATTCTGGATTAAATATTATCGAGGCGGTCGTCCGGGTGGTTTGGATGGATATTCATCTGAGGAAGGATTGGACGTGGGATTATCGGATTGGAGTGAGATTTGAAGACATCTCTCAAACCAATATGACTGTTTTGAAAAATTTCTTAACAAACCTCGAACCAAAACCATCCTACCCTTCCTAACGGTAGGGCTAACCAAACCGAGACAGCGGGATTGTCCGGAGACTCATCCAAAGGTGTAGTTCATTGTCCTCGATTTTCATCTGAAGTCCACATGGCTTGGTATCCCATACCGAGCCATGTCTTTAAGGAAGGGAGAGTCGAAAAAAAGGGGGGGGACCTATTGCTGAGCGGCTTGGAAAAATGGAGATTGCCGTGGAAAGATCGAACGTTGGCCTTGGGCAGCGTAAGTTTTCAAATCAGGTCATCAAACACTATTTATGAATTCGCGTTTGTGCTAACATAAAATCAGTAAAGAACAAGAAGGGTGATTCATGAAAAAAGCCGTGCCTCGGTTTTTTCGCCTGACTATCGCCAGGAAATTGCTCTTTGGATTCGTATCCTACGGGATCTTGACCATCCTCATTGCCCTGATCGCCCTCTCCAGCCTCCAACGGCTGAATGAAATCAACAATCGGATTATCAATCGCGATATTCCTCTGGTAGAAATTTCCGATAAAATGATTGAGGCCTTGCTGGCCCAGGAACTCTACGGACGTCGCTCCGTCATCCTTAAGAGTTCGGAGATGGAGGCGCTCTTCTGGAGAAGAAGCGAGGAATTCAAAAACTTCCTGCGGGAGATAGGTCGCCTTCCAGAGGCCTCCAGTCTTCCACTCGATCGACTCACCGCCCTCCACGAAGAGTATAACGATCTCTTCAAATCAGGATTGGAGAAGAGGGAAAATTTTTCTTCTCAGGCCATCCAGGATCATGACCGGCAAGTCAGACAAAAGCTAGAAGAACTTATTCAACTGGTCAAAGAGATCTCTCGTGATGCCAGGGCGGACCAGAATGAAAAAAGCCTCGAGACCCTGAGTATTGGTCATTCAGCCTTTTGGATGACCGCGGGATTGAGTTTCGGCGGCCTCTTTCTGGGAATCCTCATTGCTCTGATCATTACCCATAACATTTCACGCTCTATCAATCAGTTGAAACTTTCCACCTGGGAGATATCGGGAGGGAAGTTCGACCATCTCCCCGAGGTTCGCAATCAGGATGAATTGGGAGATTTATCCCAGGCTGTTCAAAAGATGGCCCAGAGGTTGAAGCGTCTGGAGGAGATGTCTCTAGACGCGAATCCCCTCACTCACCTTCCTGGAAGCATCGCCATCGAAAATGTCCTGAATCAGATGTTAAAGGAAGAAGCTTCCCTGGCTTTTTGCCAACTCGATTTGAGCCACTTCAAGGCCTTTAACGATCGGTACGGATATGCCAGGGGCAATGAGGTGATCCAGACGACGGCTAAAATTGTTACCGAAGTGGTCAAGGACCCAGCAAATGAAGGGTCCTTTGTCGGGCATATTGGAGGAGATGATTTTGTCGTGATCACCTCGGCCGAAAGGTATGAGAAGATTTGTCTTGCCATCATGGATGCCTTTGATCGGAGGGTCCCGGATTTTTACGACTTGGAAGACCGGCAGCAGGGTTACATCCAAGGGGAGACGCGACAAGGGCAGAAGGTATCCTTTCCCATCATGACTCTGGCCATCGCCGTCGTCACCAACCGGTACTACAGGTTGAAGAGCCATATCCAAATCGGAGAGATCGCAGCGGAACTAAAAAATTATGCCAAGTCTTTTTCTCATAGCATGCTCGTGGTAAATCGGCGCAAGGACAACGCTTCCGGTCAGGCAGGCTGAAACAGGTTGCCGCTTCCCTGAAGAAAGTGAAAGGAGGAGATATGGGTTCACAATTTCATCGCCTTCAATGGGGTTGCATTTTTCTCCTACTTTTTTTCATGGTAAGTTGCAGCTTACAGGGGCTGAAGAAACCGGAGGGGGAAAAGGAATTTTCTCAGGAAACCTTCCGTTTGGAGAAGCTTGCTCGCGAGGATCCCAAGGCCTCCGTTCGGGCCCAATCCCACCTGCTCCTCGCCTTTCTCTATGTGAATCATAGAAACCCCCGATTGAATTACAGTCGAGCCCTCCAGGAAATGGAAAGCTATCTCTCCCTTGCGCCACCTGAGGCGCAAACAGACGACTTTCGGAACTGGTTTGCAGTCCTGAAGGAAGTCGGGAAATTACAGACCGGTCTGGAAAAGGTGCAGAAGGCGAACAAAAGCCTGCGCGATGAGGTGGCCGGGCTGAAAGAGATGAATCATAAAATGAGAGAGACAATCGAAAGACTAACGAGCCTCGACCGCCAGATGGAAGAGAAAAGAGACCTCACTAAATAGAGTCTGTCCATAAACGGCCATTTCCGTCATGCCGGACTTGATCCGGCATCCAGAAGGACTTGAAAGGACTGGATTCCGGCTTTCGCCGGAATGACAATTCTGATTGAGGCGGCAATTTATAAACAGACTCTATTT
>CAYGWV010000142.1:0-4793 GCA_964353925.1 uncultured Syntrophaceae bacterium
CTATTGTGGTGTCCCAGACATTAGAATCATCGTCTATCGCGGCGTGCCGGCGATGAGTATGGTTCGCCTTCCCACCCGCGCTTCCGATGGGAAGGCCAATCTTCATCGCGGTGCGATCGGTGTTGGGATCGACATGGCGGAAGGGACGACGCTGGCAGGCGTCCATCGATCCGGCGTTGTGACTCACCATCCCGACACCCATAAACCCGTGTCGGGGATACAGGTGCCTCACTGGGAGAGAATGCTCCTCATCGCTGCAAAAGCGGTCGATATGACCGGCCTTCAGTACCTGGGAGTGGATCTGGTGATCGATCAAGAGCGAGGGCCCCTGCTTCTCGAACTGAATGCACGACCAGGACTCCAAATCCAGATTGCCAACCAGGCGGGTCTCCTCAGGCGCCTTGAGCTCATCGATAAGGCGCCTCCTGAAATTTTTGAGACACCGGAGATAAGGGTCGCTTGGGCATTAGAGACATTCTCCGCTCGAATTCTCAATTAATTGGAGAAGGCCCGGTAACCGAGCAAATAGTAATTATTATATCGCGGTTTTCTCGGGTGGATAGATATCAAAAATTTTATATCCTCAGAGGTGTAGATTGCAAGAAATCAAATCCTAATTTTCTTTGACGCCAAATGCACTTAAGTATTATAATGCTTTTAATTTGAAAAGGAGGGAAAAGGATGAGAACGACAATTGAATTATCCGATGACCACCGAAGCGCGTTACATTCTTTGGCGGCCAGAAGAGGGCTTCGAGGCTATTCGAAGCTGATACAGGAGGCGATTGATTTTTACATAAAAGAAAAGGTAAAAAAAGGAGACAGCATTAAACAGCTTTTGAAAATGAAGGGAACTTGGAGCGAGGAGGAAGCTAAGAAATTTAGAAAGCGGATTGAGGAGATTAGGCGAAATTGGAAAATGAGCTGATTGTTGTGGATACAGATGTCGTCATAGATTTCTTCAATGGCGTTTCTCCTGGAGCTGGAGTTATGTTAAAGCTGATTTCCAGGCAGGAAGTAGCGTTAACTTCCATATCTGTGTTTGAATTATATGCTGGGATAGAAGGAAAGAGAAGGCTGAGCCAAATAGAAACTTTAATTCAAGGTGTGACCATTCTACCTCTGGATATTATTGAGGCAGTGATAGCTGGCAAGATTTATACCCAATTGAAATCGAAAGGCCAATTGGTCGGAACCCACGATATTCTCATTGCGGCCATCTGCGTTGCCAATACCGTACCTCTCTATACTAAAAATGTGGCCCACTTTTCAAAGATAGAAGATATCCAAGTATTATCCAAAGAAGACATTTTAAAGCATTAATATGTATGAAAAGCGGACCTACCGGAATTTGGTAAAAACGGATGATCTCGTTAAATTTGAGGTCATCGTTAAGGAAACCGATCTCCTCGTCCGGGCGGAGAGCGACCTTTCGCAAGAAACGAGAGAATCCGTATTAACATATCGTCACCAACTTGAAACGTATATCGCGATGAACCCCGGGTTCCAACAAAGCCTTGTCCCCCTCGCAGAAGACCCCTATGCCCCGGAAATAGTCAAGCAGATGATCCAGACCTCCCAACGAGCCGGTGTGGGTCCGATGGCTACCGTGGCTGGAGCCATGGCCGATCTGGTTTCAAGGGATCTGCTTAAGCTCTCAAGAGAGGTGATCGTTGAAAATGGCGGGGATATCTATCTCGCCAGCTCCAAGGAACGGACCATCGGGATCTATGCGGGAGATTCTCCCCTCAGTCTTAAAATAGGAATTGTGATCTCACCCGAGGAGACCCCTCTCGGCGTCTGCACCTCTTCAGGAACGGTGGGCCCTTCCCTCAGCTTTGGGAAGGCCAATGCCGTCTGCATTCTCTCCAAATCCGCAGCCCTTGCCGATGCAGCGGCGACGGCGGTGGGAAATGTCGTAAAAGGGAAACAGGATATCTCATCGGGTCTGGGGAGAGCAAGAGAGGTCGAAGGGGTATTGGGGACGCTCATCATCGTTGAGGAAAAGATGGGGGTCTGGGGGAAGATCAAACTGACCCGACTTTAACTCCATTAGAATTCAGGAGTCAGTAGTCAGAATCCAGAATGGAACAATCAAAATATGAAAAGTCCTTGAGAACTATTTTATTTTTGAATGATGGACTCTGATTTCTATTTCATTCTGAATCCTGACTTCTGTATTCTGGATTCTTGAATTCAAAAATGACCACTGTTTCTGTTGCCACACTCGGATGTAAAGTGAACCAGTTCGAGTCGGAGGCTCTTATCGATGCCCTCGAACAGAGGGAGTATGCTGTCGTCCCCTTCGAAGCAGGTGCGGACATCACCATTATCAACACGTGCACCGTCACCCACCGGGCTGATTTCCAATCAAGGCAGATGGTTCGAAGGGCCTCCCGATCCAATCCAAACTCTTTAATCATTGTCACCGGATGTTACCCACAGGTGGAAACAGATGCATTTTTGAAGATGAAAGGCGTGCACTATCTGTTGGGAAACGAAGAAAAAAGCCGGATTCCTGATTATCTTCCCTCGATGCAAGAAGGTAAATTTCCAAGGGTACAAGTGGGTGATATTCAGAAAGAGAGGCTCTTTTCAGAACCCCCCCTTCATTCTTTTCATCGCCACACCCGTGCTTTCCTAAAAATTCAGGATGGCTGTAATGCCTACTGTTCCTATTGTATCGTTCCCCGTGCCAGGGGCCGGTCGAGAAGCCTCCCGCCGGAAAGAGTGGTTCAAAACCTGAAAGTATTAAAAGAGAGAGGATTCAAAGAAGTCGTGCTCACCGGCATCCATCTGGGCGTTTATGGAAGAGACTTCAACCCTCCCTTGCCTTTGGAAGACTTACTCAGACAACTGGAGAAAGAAGAGGCCCCTGATCGAATTCGACTCAGCTCCATTGAGCCGGGTGATTTCTCTCCGGAACTTATTTCAGCTCTTTCACAATCAAGCAAGATCTGCCCTCACCTTCACATCCCAATCCAGAGCGGGGACGACGACGTATTGAAAAAGATGAATAGAGACTATGACCGCTCCTTCCTTTCGGATCTCGTCCGGGAGCTTCATCTGAAGATTTCAAACCTCTCTATCGGAGCGGATGTGATCGTAGGATTTCCAGGAGAGACAGAGGAGAAATTTGGACATACCTATGGACTGATTGAATCTCTACCCTTCTCTTATCTTCACGTCTTCCCCTTTTCCAGAAGAAAGGGAACCCCTGCGTTCCAGTTTCCCCAGGGAGTGAATGAGAAAGAGATCAAAAAAAGGGCTGGGGCAATGAGGGAGTTAGGGAAGCAGAAGCGCCAGGTTTTTTATCGCCAGTATCTCAATCAGGAGTTGAGCGTCCTGGTAGAAGACCGTAAAGAAAAAGAAACCGGGAGAAGTAAGGGTCTTTCCAGGAATTACATCCCTGTTCTGATCACCGGAAGAAACGGAACCGGAAAACATTGGGATGGGGGGGATGGGGTGAATCAGGAATGGACCGTCAGGGTCACCGAACTGACTGAACAGGGTGTGATCGGAAAAGTTTTGGAGAAATAGCGTGGACGAAGAGAGGTTGGCATCTTTAAAAGAATTGGAAGAGCGTCTAGGTTATCGGTTTAAAGAGATCAAATGGCTCGACCAGGCCCTGACTCATAAGTCATTCATTTATGAAACCAATCATCATGAGAAGGTTGCCAATGAGGTTTTAGAATTCCTCGGAGATTCGGTTCTCAATCTTGCGGTCAGCTACCTTCTCTTCCTCAAATCGCCTGACGCCCAGGAGGGAGCCCTCTCCATGATGAGGTCCCAACTGGTCAAAAGGAGTTCCCTGGCCTCTCTCTCCAAGGAACTTCAGTTAGAGGGCTATCTTTTGCTCGGGAAAAGCCAACTGTTAAACGGAGGGACGGAGAAATCCTCCATCCTGGCCAATACCTATGAAGCCTTGATCGGGGCCATCTTCATGGATTCTGGATTCAACCGGGCTTTAGAGATCATCCAGGAACATTTCGAACCTTATCTCCAAACCAAAACGCCCTCTGCACTATTTAATGATTTTAAGAGCCTTCTGCAGATATATTCCCAACAGTTTCATGGAGTCTCTCCCCAGTATCGGGTGATGAATGAGTCCGGACCGGATCATGATAAGAGGTTCCAGGCATCTGTCATAATCGGGGATGAGGTGAAAGGACTGGGGTGGGGAAAAAGCAAGAAAGAGGCAGAGCAGGAAGCAGCGAAAGACGCAATGAAAAAATTCGAAACTCTAAGCACGAAATCCGAAACAAATTCGAATGTCCGAAGTACCAATGATCCAAACGAATAGAAAGTTTCGAGATTGGTTATTTGGATTTGGAAATTGTTTCGGATTGGTCCGAGACGGACGCTTCGCCCGATATTCGGATTTAGGATTTGAAAAGTAGCTATGGCTCCACTGATTATCCCTATTTTTCTTCCCGCCATGGGTTGCCGTGAGCGTTGTCTCTTCTGCAATCAGAAGGCTTCGAGCGAAGGGCTCCCTTCTCCCGCTTCCGTTCGTCATTTTATTGAAGCCTCCCTGGCCCAAATCCCTGACAATAAGAAAAACAGAGAAAAACAAGTTGCCTTTTACGGGGGGAGTTTCACGGCCATCCATCGGGATGATCAAGCTCGCTATCTCAAAGAAGTTCATCCTTTCCTCGCTTCTGGTCTGGTCGATTCCATTCGTATCTCCACCCGGCCCGATGCCCTGGATGAAGAGACCCTCTCCCTGCTCAAGGAATATGGGGTAAAGACCGTAGAAATCGGAGTCCAATCCATGGTCGATGAAGTCCTCTC
>CAYGWV010000143.1:0-8647 GCA_964353925.1 uncultured Syntrophaceae bacterium
AGACGATGGCTTTTTCTCGGGCGTTTTTGGTTTCTCCTTCGGTTGATCCACCGTGACTTCCGCAGATGGAGTAGGGGCAACAGGAGCAGGGGGAGGGGCCAATTTTCTTTCGGCAGTATTCGTGGTTGTCGGTGTATAGGCTTTATCGCTGAAGAGGTAAAAAGAGACCATACCTCCAAGAATGAGAAGAACAAGGATAATGCCCACCCTCATCCGGACATCGCCCTTTCTGAGAGCTTCTTTTATAAATGGAGAAATCCCCCTTCTCTCTAAGGATTCGATCTTTTCTAAACCTTTTGGGGCGCTGGATATCTTTTCGGGTGTCTCGGTTTTAGCCTGCGCAATAGGTTCAATTGAAATGGTTTTTTCTGGCGTTACGCCTCCCCCTTCGACCAAAATTTTTCTCTCTTCTTCGATCTCGTCCCGGAATAAATCCTTCAGGTAGTCCGAAATCGTCTTTTCACTAAGCGTCTCCTTGGCTGTAAGGAGGTAGTTTTCTAAATCGACGCGGATTTCATGGGCCGTCTGATAACGGTTTCCAGGGTCCTTTTCAAGGGTTTTCTTGATGATATAGGAAAGGCGGTTCGGGATCTTCTCGAATATCTCCGGAGGGAAATCCACTTCAGCATTTCTCACTTTCTCCAACATCGAGAACTCAGAATCTCCTTCGACGATCTTCCGGTCCGCCACCATCTCGTAGAAGAGTACCCCTAAGGAATAAAGGTCCGAGCGTCGATCGATCGTTTTCCCCCAGGCCTGTTCTGGAGACATGTACAGAATTTTCCCTTTCAGAACACCTACTCGTGTCTCGGTGGATTTGGAGGCAGCCTTCGCGATGCCAAAATCAGCAATCTTCACATCCCCTTCGTAGGAAATGAAAATGTTCTGAGGACTAATATCGCGGTGGATGATATTGAGTGGGTTTCCATAATGGTCTTCTAAATTATGGGCAAACTCAAGGCCCCTGGCCGCCTCTGTGATGATATAAGCGCATTGAGTCAAAGGGAGGCGCTGATGTTTGTCCCTTGATTTTTTCAGGATGGTCCGAAGATCTTTTCCGAAAACATATTCCATCGCTATATAGTAGGACCCTTGCTGGTTCCCAAAATCATAGATTTGAACAACGTTTCGATGATTCAATTGGGCGGCCAGTTTTGCCTCATCGATAAACATAGCGATGAATTCCTCATTTTCGGAAAACTGGGGAAGAATCCTTTTAATGGCAAGAAGCTTTTCAAAGCCTTTCATTCCCACTCTCTTGGCAAGAAAGACTTCAGCCATCCCTCCTGTGGCGACTTTCCTTAAGATTTTATATTCTCCGAATATCCAATCGATCGACATCTCAATTTCTCCTTTTCCTCCCGAAAAAAGGCTCTTCAAATACTCCCGTGAACGAGATCATAACAAAGAGTAAAGTCTCGGCACACTTGGGGGGAGAAATTCTCCCCCCAAGGCTTTTACTGTTTAAAGATCAACGTCGTGGGACACTTCTGGCCCATTTGAATGACATCCCCGGATTTCAACTTAGCCTTCTCCACCTTATTATTGTTTACGAAAGTCCCGTTTGTTGAACCCCGGTCGATGACAACCACTTCATTTTTCTCCACGGTTACCCATGTATGGACACGAGAGACATTCGCATCGGGGATCACGATATCACATTGACTCGGCTCCCTTCCGATCACGAGGCCCTTTTCACCGATGGGATAACTTTTCCCCAATTGGCCACGTGTGCTCAGCGTGAGGGTACCCAGGGTCCTCCCTTCCACCCTTGTTTCACCCTCAGGAGCGACTTCCCCAGGACGAGGCTGTCGAACCGGCTGGGGGGCGGGTTGGGCTGCCTTCTGAGGAGTTTTTCGCACCAAAAACGTCACTCCTACAATCACAATGAGAAGGATGATGATTACCAAGGAAATCATGGCAATTTTGTTCCTCTGCCAGTTTCTTGAAAACCAGCCCATCTCAGTTATTTTCCCTTCCACGTATTGTCTAAGCTTGACTAAATCGGGTTGGTTGGGTAGGAAGACAAGGCCACTATTAATGAGATCTCTCCCTAAGAACCATTCCTTATTCCATGTCGCTTCCAAAGCCGCATTATATTTTTCATTAAACTTGCTCGGGACGTTGTATTTCACACCAGCCTCATTGATGAATTCCTTGGCGGTATCAATGGGGACGAGGAAGTTGAAACCTGCAACCTCAATAGGTTGTCCAGTATACGGATCCTTACCAATGGAGCCAAGGGTGGATATCCCAATCACCTCCCCGTTCTCATTGCAGGCAGGGCCTCCGCTATTTCCATGGGTGATGGCTGCGTCGGTTTGAATTAAAGGAACCCCCTTGTAATCCACTTTGAGAGCGGAAACTGTACCCCTTGTGATGGAGACTTCGAGAGCCGTCTTTTGACCCAGAGCAACATGGCCTCCTGGACCGGCGTCGACCACTCCGGGGTAACCAAATGGGAAAACGAGCTGCTGTAACTTCAATTCAGATGAGTTTCCCAAAGAGACTACAGGAAGGTCTTTAGCCTCGATCTTAATGACGGAGACATCTTTTCCCCCTTGCATGACAAAGGGGCTATATTTCTTAATTTCAAAATCATAGACATCCCCATTGGAGACAAAAACTTTACGAAAAGACTGTTCCTGGGCAATCCGGGGTTGATGGGCTTGTATCCATTTCTGTGCATTTTGTGGGGTAACTTGTAGTTTCTCTTCTCGGAGTTTTCTCACCACAAAAGAGATCATGAGTCCGTTCAGCACCTTTTCTTTATCTTTATCGTACTCATAGGCTAATTGGACGACATGGCCGTTCGTCACGATGTATCCATCCGGATTGACAATGAAACCAGATCCTCCTGAACCTTCGAAAGCCTGGTCCTGTATTTGCGAATTCTCCCTTTGATAGACGATCTTGGCCACAACGGCTAACCCGATTTGAACCACCCCAGGCTTCACCCTATAAGCCATCCTCTGATATTTGTCGAGCTGGAGCTCTTCAGATTGGGCGAGCGTTATAGAGAAGAAAGTTAGAAATAAGACTGAAAGAATCCCTATTTGAAATATTTTTTTCATGGGTCCCTCCTCCTTTTTGTTCAAACAGTATTGTTTATTTTTAAACCCATTTGTTTATAAACCGTTGTTAAAGATCACCTCCTTTATCAGCGACCAATTCAAGAGATAGAAAAGACGATAATCAAAAAAATTGCAAACAATAAGATAGCCGTAAGAGCCACCAACAATTTTCCGGCAGGAGAAAGATTCTCATATCGGGCTATCCACCGATCGAAGGGAAGGCTTATCTTCCAATCGGAAAGTGGAAAGGGACGTTTTCCTGCGGTCGGTAAAGATTTCTCTTGTTTTTGCCTCGGTTCTGTTCCTTCAACGAAAGAAAGGGTTTCAAGAAAATGACGGACAGAAGGAAAGCGTCTCTCAGGTTTCTTCTCAATGGATTTCAAAATCGCTGTTGCAATTTCTTTGGGAAGGTTCGGGGTGAATTGCAGGGGAGAGGGGGGCAGAAGTTCCAAGTGACCTCTCTGAATCTCAAAATCTGAATTTCCTGAAAATGGCACCTTTCCTGTAACCATCTCATAGAGGGTGATGCCAAGAGAATAGATATCTGAGAGAGAACCAATGGGTTGTCCGAGGATCTGCTCGGGGGACATATAGCGAGAGGTTCCGAGGGTGACTCCGGCCCGGGTTAATTCCTCTCCACCGAAAACTTTGGCAATTCCGAAATCAGTCACTTTTACCGTTCCATTGGATTGGACAATAAAATTGCTTGGTTTAATATCTCGATGGATGATTCCCTGCCCGTGAGCATAGTCAATCGCTGTGAGGATCTGGGAAAATAGGGCGAAGGCCCGATCCCACGGAAGGGCTCCTTCCCCCTTGATGATCTGAGAGAGGCTTTTCCCTTGGACATACTCCATGACAATATAGTGTAAATTTGCTTCGGATGAGAAGTTATAAATAACAACGATATTCGGATGACTCAACCGAGCCATGGCAAGCGCTTCGTTTTGGAACCGTTTCATCAAGATTGGATTCTGACTGAGATCCGGATTGATCACCTTCAGGGCAACTTCCCTATTCAGGGTGAGATCCATGGCACGATAAACCGTTCCCATCCCTCCCTTCCCGAGAACCTCTTTGATTTCGTATGTGCCGATTCGATTTGCCATGCGTTACCCTCAGGGATTTGGTGAAGAAATGAAAGGTAACTTCTTTAGAAATTCCGGTTCGATGAGGAAGAGCCCGTTGAGAAGCAGTAAAATCAAAAGAATAAAACCGAGGACTAACCAAAATCTCTTTCTATCCAACAGCGAAGCAAGAACTCTTTTTTTCCTTCCCACTTTCAGAATCTGAACGGTAATATTGTCATGCCCGCCCCGTTGATTTGCCAGCTGGATTAGAGTTTCGCAGGCCCTCTGGGGAGGTTCCTTAGTCACTATCTCCAACAACTCCTGATCGGTGACGAGATTGGTCAAACCGTCTGAGCAAAGAAGGAAGATGTCATCGATCGTGATGGGAATTGGACCCAGCAGGTCAACCTCCCCGTCCATATTGACTCCTAAGGTCTTATAAATGACATTCTTCTGAGGATGACGGTTTGCTTCTTCGCGGTTTAAAAGTCCCTGGTCCACCATTCTTTCAACAAGGGAATGGTCTTTTGTTAATTGGGAAACCGAGGAATCCCGAAAAAGGTAGGCTCGGCTATCACCCATATGACCCACGAAGGCTTGGTCGTCTTCTAGGACGAAAGCCGTCGCAGTGGTTCCCATTCCATTGAGTCCCTCTTGTTCTAATGACTTCTGAAGAATGGTAAAATTGGCGACTTGGAAAGCCGATTTTAAGGCCTGCAATACATCCTTATCGTCCCGCTCTTTTGAATAAATCTCGTGAATAATCTCCACAGCCATCCGGCTGGCAATTTCTCCTGAAGTATGGCCTCCCATCCCATCGGCGACAATGGCCAGAACCTCCCCGGGAGGCCTCTTAAAAAAGCCTAAATAATCCTCGTTGTGAGTCCTTTTTCTCCCAACATCCGTATGGTTTCCAACCTCAATCTCCATAGTCTTTATCAGAGGCTAAGTTTCACAGAATCTTGATACGGAAGCCTGCTTTAGCGATCTTTATTTTATCTCCATCCTTCAATTCAGCCCGATGAATTTGTTTCCCATTGAGGAATGTCCCCGCATCTGAATCGAGATCGGTGAGCGTCCAATGTCCGGAGGAAAAACGGATGCTGAAATGTTGGTTTTGAATCCCTTCGTCAGGAATTTGAATATCACACGGCGAGGAAGATCCGATGATATTTCTGCCCTCATAGAGGTGGAATGCTTCTCCGGAAAGGTTTCCATCCGTAATCGCCAACCAGCCGCAAAAAGGCCTGTCTTCTTCCAACAGAGTCTTACCCAGATCCTCCACTCGGGTAGCCTCCGAATCAAAATCGACTCTTGTCAGGGCTGAGGGAGCATCCATACCTTCTGCTCCCCTTATTGAGCCGGGATGGCAGATAGGGCAGATAACTGCTTCCGCAGGAATCACGTGGCCGCTTGGGCACATTTTTGTCTTACTCGCCATGGCCTTCTCCTTTTTCCCTTTCATAAACATTTAAAACTAAGGACAGCTTCGCCAAATTTAATTAAATCATTATCCTTTAAAATTCGCCTGGAGATCTTCTTTTCATTTACGAACGTGTGGTTGGTAGACTCGAGATCGTTCAAAATAAATCTGTCTTTTTCATAGACCAAAATAGCATGGTTTCGGGATATAAAGTCACCTTTGACCACGATATCCGATTCTTCGGACTTTCCAATGGTGGTCTTCTCCTTTGTTATCCTATAATCTTTACCCTTATCTATTCCTCCAAGGCTAACCAGCCAGGCGAAGAAGAGAGGTTTTTGGGTTTTCGGTATTTTTTGAGGTTTTTTTTGAAAGGATTCAACAGAAAGGACTTTGGTCCCGTCAGAAAAATCTTCAAGTGATTCGCAAACTGTTGGTTCCGAGGCCTCCATCGTGGTTTTCTCCCCAATCCTCTGGACTGTTAAATTAAACCCACAGTACATACAGAATCGGCTTCCTTCGATCACCGTTTGAGAACAGTTAGGGCATAGCATCTGAGTCCTCCTTTCCTTTTTAAAATTCCTCCTTGAGGGTTCTCATTTCCGGGGTTTTCGTTTGGACATGATAAAGATAAAAAATTCTTTTGTCAAACAATTTCTAGGGGGGTAATTTGTAAATAATTTACACAGACTTGGGGGAGCTTGAGTACCTCGGAATGCTTCTGTTTTTAGAGGATGTCTTTTATTTTCATTTCCTGTGGTCCGACTCACCCTAAAGCTATTATCACATAGCCAATATATGGTTGCCTTTCAGCCTATTGTCTACAAGGAAACAATCGCATATAATTTTGAAATAATTTCCTTCAGGCAAATGGGGAAAGGTTTCTAAGAAGTCATTATGATCATTCAAGGGAAAATTCCGGGGACAGAGTCTGCCGTGAACATCGTCATTGAGAAAGGGAAGATCGTTCGGACGGACCCTTATCAAAAAGGATCTCGCTGTGATTTCGGTGGAACGGACCTGGAATGTGTCAACAACCTCCCTGCCCATGACAGGGGAGATCCTCGTCCCCTAGGCTCCGTATGCCTATAGCCGACCCTGGCAGTAAAGGGTGCAACTTTTATTGCATCGTCAACTTTGTTGCCAAAAACTAATTCATTGATTTAAATAGCTATACCAAAACAATCTTAAGTTTATGTCAACTCTTGTTGCACCCTTTTGAGGATTACCCTCCCCATCCAAAACCAACCAATTTCTTTCTGATTACCAAAAGTTAGACAACACAATCTCTTGGGCCTTAAACTCGGTATAATATTTGCTCTATCTTCGACGGCAGATGGTCTTAGCAGCTTTGATCACGATGTTATTCTATTCTGTTCCATCGTATTCTTCGGGTATTATTACGCATATTGGTCAAGCTCAGGACATAATAAACAAGATACATGAAGCAAAAGAGAAAGGTGAAGCTCCTCCAATTCCTGTACTTTATTTCGATTGCCTGACCCCCGACGTCTTTTTGCTCCCTGAATCATGAACATTGTGTCAATAAGAAATGGGAGAGGGACCTTAATTGGATGGCAGAGATGAAGATATTTGGAGGAACCCTAATTTGAGGAGTACACCTACCTACTATTCAGTGCACTCAATATCTGAAGATTGAGCATTACCAATAGAAAGGTTGAATGAAAATAAAATGACAGGGCCTTTTCTGACCCTGCCATTGTTCAAATTTAATCATCTCCTTTGAGTAATAAAGTCAGGCTTCACTACCTCACCCTCATAAATTAAAGCAGTTCCCTTGTATTAGTCTTTGCCTTGATCATGGGAACAAGTAATCGTCTTAGAGGGTTAAATCTCCATCAAATCTTTGCCAACGATAATGTTACCGTTGAAGTGAGTCTTGGCCCCTTCCAACCACATCTCATCGGTTATAGAAGGATCATCGCCCGGAACGAAATGCGTTAAAACAAGGGTCTTGACCCCTGCCTCTTTGGCTACCTTTCCCACATCGATGTGGGTCGTGTGGGATGCGACAATATGCTCCAAAAGCCGATCCGCATTGGGAATACGGGCCAACAGCCTCGCAAGAGATGGTTTGTGAAGGACCTCGTGAACGAGAACGTCCGCCCCCTGCGCCAGCCTAATCAAACCTTCCCAGGGTGTTGTATCACCTGAAAAAACGATGGACCGGTCCGGCGTGTCAAAACGATAAGCGAAGCAGGGTTCAACAGGCGGGTGGTTGACGAGGGCTGCTGTCACCTTTACATTTTCAGTCTCCATGACCAGCCCCCCCTTGCTGAACTCATGGGATTGAATCATGGGACCTAAGGGAGGCCGGCCCTCATCGGGGATGCGAATGTTAATATCGTAAGCATTCAGCATTTACCGTTCAGCGAATCCGGTCAACGTTCTTTCTAGCCCGCTTGGAGTCCAAGCCTCATCCGCCCTCAGCGTTGAATGCTTGAGTTGAATGTACCGGATCAGTGTTGCCTGTTCGAGATTTTCACTCCCGTAATACTCACCCACGTCTATCAGCTGTTCCCCGGTCGTGATGCAGCTTCCCGCCGTTGCCTCAGATGGAGATGCTCCTTCTATCGTAACCGCTCTTAAGCTAGCATTCGGCGAAAGCAGAAGCAGGCAACGGCGGGCTGCCCACGTGTAGTGGAATTGATCACCTTCTCGGCTTGGGCGAACTAGATTAGTTTCGGACATCTAAACTCACTCTTCCCACAAGCAATACTAGCCAGTCATCTTAGACAACCATGCAGGATCTGCTTAATTCAAGAGGCAAATTATGCAGTGAGATTCTGCAACCCAGTCTATCCATAATCTTGGTCTATACTGTACAAAGTTTTGGAAAACTGGTCAAGAGTAAGGAAACAACGAGCTAGCCGTCCAATATTTTGGGGCAGTGTTAGACCTCAAAAGGGCGATGATATCTTGCCAATATGTGCACTTTACCTCGACTGAGGATATCTATTTGAAATCTTCATTTCCTGGACAGAGTTCAATCTTGCGTGTTACAGGAAGAACTAAACAACCAAATTGTACTTAGCTTCAGAATTAGATTTTAGCTCTCA
>CAYGWV010000144.1:0-12543 GCA_964353925.1 uncultured Syntrophaceae bacterium
TCCCCTCTGCTTGCAGCGGGCCTTTCTAACGGGGTGAAGGAGGAACGGGGATGACTTCCAAACTATCGCCCTTCTTTGGCTTTACTTCCTTCCGGTTCTTGTCTTCGCCAGATCCCAGCAGTAGTCATAAATATGGAGTCCCTTGCTGGAAGCGATGATCTCTCCATCCTCTACCCCAATCTCCTTCGCCATATATTCCTTTAGGAGTTGAAGACCAGCAAGGTTGGATGGGAATCCAGCCCACAAATCCCACGAACGAAAGTAAAGCATAAAATGGAGTTTTCCGTAACGAATGCGTGTATCAATTCCACGAAGGCACTGGGGATCCTGAAGCAAAATCGAACTGGCATCGCCCACCGCCATATACGCCTGATTGGTATTCAGTCCTTCTTCCCGATACATCCGGATGACTTCATCAATCTGTTTTTCGAGATCTTCTCCGTAGGTGTAGGTTTCGTGGACATCTTTTCTCGAGGTGATTAACTTCTCAAGATATTGTTCCACATATTCCATGGAGGTGGGAGGGGGAACATTGCAACCCGGAGGGATATCGGGGATAAGCGGTCTTGTCCCGGGATGGGCGATGTGGACAACGATATAGTCATATTCAATCCTCTTTTGGCCTTTGAAACTCCCTCGATCGATCGTATATTCATAGCCCTTGTCAAAGATGTTATAAACACATTGAAACCACGCATCTGGCAAATCCCTTGCCCGAATGAACTCGATCTTCATCGTCCCTCTCAAGTGGTAGTAGATTTTATTTAACGGATTTTTATTAACCCACTCATCCTAAAGTTGTCAACCTTTTGTACTCGTCCTGTCATTTTAAAATTGAAAGTGGACTCCTAATCCGCTTGTGACGAGCCTTGTCAGCGGATTGACTTCGATTCTAAGAGATCCCCCTCTCCCGCTGGCGGGAGAGCCTGTCTGCCCCGCCCTCGGTCGGGACCGGGGCCGGTAGGCAGGGGTTTGGGTGAGGGTGGAGTCCATGAAATCCCCCTCATCTTTATCCTCTCCCCAAGGGGGAGAGGATATTGCAATGACGCTTTATTTAATGCGTTTGTATTAATGATGGCGCCAGAAATGGTAAAGATAGAGCTGCGCATAGCCTGCATAAGGGCCAAAATGATTGGATACAAATTCCTCCATCGCCTTCTCTCCAGTCTTCTTCCCTCTAAAATAAAACTTTCGTAATCCCTTGATAATCCAAGTATCCATCGGAAAGGCTTCAAGGAAATCCAAAGAATAGAGAAGCGTGCAATCCGCCACCTTTTTCCCTACTCCCGAAAGGCTCATCAACCGTTTCCTCGCCTCTTTGTAAGATAAACTTCTAAGCGAAAGGAGGTGGCTCCGATCTATGCATTGGCTCGCCTTGACCAAATACTTCGTTCTAAACCCAGCCTTGACCGGTTCCAATTGAAGGGGGGTTTCCATACAATGAGGCTCTGGAAATCCGTAACCCACAAAGTTCCCCCAGGAGATCTTCTTTCCAGAGGATTTACAGAGGACCTCGATCATGGAGCGTATATGGGAGATGGCTTTGGCAGAGGAACACAGGAAAGAGACCAGACATTCCCATGGATCCTGTCGGATCATTCTCAACCCCCGGTATTTTTCGATGGCTTGGTGAATGACTGGATCCTGGTCGATCTCTTTATAAATTGAATCTAAGTCTTCATCCAATCTGAAAAAACGGATCACGAAAGGCTCTTCGATTCCCTCATAGAAGAGGAATTCCCCGCCCTGCCGGATGGAAAAAATCCTATCCGAGGATTGAATGATGTAGGTATCGAGGACCTTGGTAAATCGAAAAAATTGTCCGCATTCCAGGGTGTGCTGAAGTGAAAAACTAGAGATTCGGAGTCGGGAGGTCATTCTTTTTTATCCAATGGAGGCCGAATGATAGCGAGGGCATAGGCTTCTAAATTGAAATATTTTTTAGCCACTCGGTTCACATCGTCTTTCGTCGTCTTTTGTATTTCCTGAGGATATTTCTGATAATGATCAAACCCGAGCCCATAAAGCTCATCCAGTGACATTTGATTGGCTTGCGCTCCGTTGGTCTGGAGTCCGATTTCAAAATTACCAACGAGGTACATCTTAGCCCTATCCACCTCCTCCTCTGTCAGTCCCTCGTCTTTTACTTTATTCAACTCTCTCAAGACGGATTCAATAGCTGTCTCCAATTTCCTTGGATGAGTCCCCATGTAGACGCCGATATATCCAGGATCATAATTGGGTTGAGCCATGAAGTCTAAGGCATAGGCCAGACTCTCTTTATCTCTTAGCTCACGGAATAATCTCCCTCCCTGACCAGATAAAGCGGCGTCCAAGATCTCCAAGGCATAGCGGTCCTTGTGATGGAAGGAAGTCCCCAAAAACCCAAGTACAAAATGTGCCTGCTCCTTTGCTTTAGAGATCTCTGTCCTTCTCATTTTTTCAAGAGGGGGCTCCTGTGGAACGGGGGGAGGCGAGAAGAATCCCTTTTTGAGATCCCCGAATCCCTTTTGGACTGCCAGAACGACCTTCTTTTCGTCCACATCCCCTACCACCGTGAGAACCATGTTTTCCGGGGTAAGAAGACGTTGATAATACTCTTTCAGATCTCCTGGGGTCATTCTCTGGATGGAATCGAGAGTCCCTGAGGTGTCCATCCGGTAGGGATGCTTCTTGAACAGTGTCTTCCGAAATAGTTTGAATACCAGACGCCCCAGGTCATCCTCCTGCTGCTGGATAGAAGCCAGGATCGGCCGTCTTCTCTTCTCCACCTCTTCCGGATCAAAAGAGGGATGTCGAATCACCTCTGTCAATAAGTCAAATGCCTCCTCAACATGCTGGCTTAGAAAAGTAAAGACAAGGCCACAACTGTTATTGCCAGAAAATCCGCTGAGGGAGCCTGCCATTCTCTCCACCTTCTTCGCTATCTCAAGGCTACTCTGGTTCTTCGTGCCTTTGGTCACCATGACCGCAGTAAACTGGTTGATCCCGCTTTGAGTTTCTTCTTCAAATCGGACCCCTCCCAAGAGAGAGAGTTGAATGGAGGCAATGGGGATGGAACGATTCTCCTTGATAATGAGTCGAATTCCATTATCAAGAACGGTTTTAAAAACGGGCGACCTCTTATCTACCAAATCTCCGTCCTGTTTGACTTCCTTCACAATGGATTTTAAAGATAGATTCTTAAATAAGTCAGTCTTTTCATTAGGCGCCAAAATACTAATGGTCAATTGATCTCTCTTAAAATACTTCCTTAAAACCCTCTGGATGTCTTCATTTTCAAGAAGGGCGATTGCCTTCATATATTCTTTTTCGAATTGAACGTCGCCTGCGTTCACTTCATAAAATCCTATCTTCCCAGCTTGACCTTGAACTGTCTGGCGGTCATAAATGAGGCTGCTTTCAATATTCACCTTTATTCGATGGAGCTCCTCCGCGGTCACCCCTTCTGTCTTTAAACGAATGACTTCCTCCCAGATAGACTGAACGGCTTTCTCCACATTCTCAGCAGGGAGGGTCGCTCCAATGACAAAGAGCCCTGGGTCTTTGGGGGTATAGGAAGAAGCATAAATGGAGTGGACCAGTCCCTTCTCAAGCTTAATCCTCTGGACCAATCGAGCAGGTTCTCCTCCTCCAAAGAGATGAGAAAGCGCATCAAGGGCCGGAGTATCCTCATGCCTGGCTGGAGAGATAGGAAGGACAATCTGGAGATACGTTTCTTTAAAATGACCGTGGGAGAGTGTAGACCGAGTCTCTCTCTGCTTGGGTTCCGGGTTCCTATCAGGAAGGCTTTCGGGAGATGGCTTAAACTCTTTGAAGGCACTTCTCACCTTTCCTTCCATCTCATCTGCGTTAAAATTCCCTACCGCAATGAGGACCATTCGGTTCGGTGCATACCATTTCTTAAAAAATGTTACCATTTGATCTCTTTGAATCGAACGGATGGTATTCGGATATCCGATAACCGGTCTTCTGTAGGGATGTCGCTGGTAAAGGGTTGCCACCGCCTGTTGAAACAACCTCTTCGAAGGATCATCTTGCCCTCTACGTATCTCTTCTAAGATCACCTCCCTCTCTCTTTCCAGCTCTACGGAGTCGAAAACGGAGTGTTGAACGGCATCGCTCAGGATATCCAGCCCGGTCCCAGCATAACGGCTGGCAAGGGTAACATGGTAGACGGTCTGATCATAAGAAGTATAAGCATTGATGGTCCCTCCCAATGATTCAATCTCCTTGGCGGCTTCACGGACTCTCCTCTTCTCTGTCCCTTTGAAGAGCATATGCTCAATAAAATGGCACATGCCTGCCTCTTCATCGCTCTCATCGGCACCCCCGATTTTCACCCATATCTGAAGGGCGACCACAGGCGCGGTCTTATTCTCCTCCAGGATTACTTTTAATCCATTGTCCATTGTAAACTGACGAAAAGGGTCCTTGGAGGAAGAAAGTCTAACCCCTCCTAATAAAATCACAATGACCAAGGGTATGACCATCAGAAAAAGTCGTCGGCTTCTCATCTCTTTGTTTCCTCCATTCCCGAGAAAAAATTATAAAAGAAAAGGCCTCAAAAACAAAGGGCGAACCCCATCCTGGGCGGGATTCGCCCTTTCTCCATCCTTCTTTAACTCACTTCAATCACCCCGGTGAAATTTGATTCCTCCCGGGTGCTATCTTCCCCTATTTTTCAAGACTGGATATTTTTCTCAATACGATATTCGCCATCTGGGACGTTTGAGAGATTTTCATAAAACTCTTATAATTTTCGAGTGCCTCCTTCGTCTTCCCCATCTTTTCACAACATCGGCCCAGGCCTAAATAGGCATTCGCCAGTTGGAAGCCCACGCCCAAATCAATGACTTTTTGAAAGGCGCTCATCGCCTTTTCATAATCCCTTTTGCCTTCGTAAGAATAACCGAGGCCTTCCATGGCAAACGCCCGGTATAGTTTTTCCTTCCCTGCCTTTTCGAGATAGCTCTCATAGGCTTTGATGCCTTCATCAAATTCGCCCAGCCGAAGATGGATGTTTCCCTTATATAAGACGGCGAGTTTACCGCCCGGAGTTTTCGGAAATTGTGTGATGACCTCATTGAATCTTTCTATGACATTTTTATATTCTTGAGGAGATCCTTCCCGATACGGAGAGCTGACCATCTGGTAAGTTTCCACGACTGAATTAAACATTTGATAGGCATTTTCCGCGTTTTTATTTTCCCACTTTTGAAAGAAAAAGATAAATAATAGGAGGACCAAAACAATACCCGCCCCCACGGCGATGGACTTGGCATGATGGGTGACAGAAAGATAGGCTCTCTCAGTAAGAGAGATAAATTCATCAGGTTCTTTCAGCTTCTTTTTTATAATCTTTTTTGTGCTGGTCATCTTAAATCACCTTTCCTCATAATGTCATGGTAACTTTTTTTCAGTGTTTTGAGAAGACCCTCTCAACACTCTCTTCTCCCCCAATCGAAGCGTCAGTTTGATCTGATCGAAGTACTCAATCAATGGAATGGCATATTTTCTTGAGGCCTTGGTCATCTCTTTAAATTGAGGGGTCGTGATCTCTCGGTGACTCTTTAAATAGGCGACCAATTGCTCTCTCAAACTTTCGAAGGAGACGTGATGGAAATAGATTTCACTTTTGATCCTGACCAATACCCCTTCATGAGCAAGATGTTCAAAAATGGCTCGAACCTCTCCCTCACTTTCAGACCATTCTTCCGACAATTCCTTTAAAGACGGGGGTTGGAGCCCCCCCTTTAGAACAGCCGCCTCTACCCGTTTCGCCAAACCCTTCTCATCGACCGATGAGAAATGGTGACCGGAAAGTCTCAATTTATCCTTTTCCAATACAACTTCTTTCGACTGGATGAGCTCACTGATGAGGATTTGGAAAAGTTTGACATCGACCTCCGGAGGAAGCTTTGTCCTCAACTCCTCTTTGGACAACCCAAATTTCATTGGAAATCGCTGATGGAATTCTCCCAATTGGGCCAACGCCATTCCTCTTAATACTTGATAGGGTCCCTTTGCAATGACCTTTAACTTCTCAGGGTCAATGAATAAGAGATCCCCTCTTCCCTCCATCTGCCTGACGATCGACTGGACGTCACTGGGTGGCATCTCAACGCGGTTCAACAGTTGTTCCAAGGGTATGCCTCCCATTCCTGAATGATGAATATGCTGCCGTAGGGCCTGTTCACTCGTCCCGTCTTTGAGGAGACTCAGGTCAGCGATCACTGGCGAAGAAAACCTTTTATGTTTGTCTGGATGACCGTCCAGAATAACACCTCCTCCGATGGTTTGGATGGCTGAAGAACCCCGGATGACGAAGCGGTCCTGAGGGAGAACCACCACCGGTCGTTCCAGTCTCAGTTGGACAAAACCACTTTCTCCTGACGCCAACGCTTCCCGATCAAGGAGAAAGACGGATGCATTCGCAAGGGTGGTACCCACATGAAACCTCTGCTTGGTGCGGTGTTTTAAGGGTCGTGGGGCATCCGGCAAATATTCAAGATAAGCATCGATCAGTTGCGTAGGGCTAAGGGTATTCGGCCGTACAAGAACGTCACCCCTCTCGATCGCTGAAGTCTCTACCCCCTGAAGGTTGACCGCCGCCCTTTCCCCTGCGACAGCCTTTTCGACACTTCGACTATAGACTTGGAGGTTCCTGACCTTCCCCTCTAAGCCAGAAGGGAGAATTTGAACCATCTCCCCTAAAGAAAGGCTTCCGGAAATCATGGTCCCTGTCACTACCGTTCCAAAACCTTTCATGGTAAAGACACGGTCGATCGGCAAGCGGAATAAACCCTCGGACGACCTCTCCTTAATCTCTTGAGAAAGAAGATCGAGTGCGGAAAGGAGCTGAGGGATCCCCTCCCTTGTCACGGAAGAGACGTCAAGGATGGGAGCATTTTTTAGAAATGTGTCCTGGACAATTTCGGTCACTTCTTCTTTAACCAACTCTAATAATTCACGATCAAGCAGGTCGATTTTGGTTAGAACCACCAACCCCTTCTTCACTCTCAAAAGTCTGCAAATATCTAAATGCTCTCTCGTCTGTGGCATAACCCCTTCATCTGCAGCAATGACTAAGGCGACCAGGTCGATTCCCCAAACGCCCGCCACCATATGTTTAACGAACTTCTCGTGGCCTGGCACATCAATAATCCCTAGTCGGATCCTGCTGGGGAGGTCTAAGAAAGTAAATCCCAGTTCAATAGTGATCCCCCTTTCCTTTTCTTCTTTCAATCGATCTGTATCCACCCCAGTGAGGGCTTTAACAAGAGAAGTTTTTCCGTGGTCGATGTGCCCGGCGGTCCCGAGAATCACATGTTTCATCGGTCACCCCTAAGATGAATCCCTTTATTTACTGTCTAAAGATAACAAAAAGCGTTCCATCTTTCAATTCCATTCCTTTTTCATCCCCTCTATCCCGCTCTATTTCATTCTAAAGCAAACGAAAGGGCATCTCAACCAAGAAAGACAAGCCCTTAGAGAGATAAGCGAAAAGCAGGCCCGGAGTTATTGCTCAGGAACAATATATCCTTCTCCAGTAATGAATCTTACTATAATTGCCAGGTGGGACTCATTCTTTTGCCGATTCCGCCTTGGTCTCCGCATGATCAGTGGGGCAATCGACATAAGATCAAGGGAAACAGGGTGGTACTATCCTCTAATGCAGAGAAATCAATGCCTGGAAGAATGGCTTCTCATGATGTGTAAATCCTGTGGAAAAAAGTGTTTTAGCATTATGTACCCCTTCAATTCTTTTATATAATTGAATTTATAGAAGAAGTTTCTTAAATAAAGTACTTAAATCTCAATGGGTTACATTTTTGTGGCTACAAATCAAAAAAACACAACATCTTGTGGTTTATGACGTAACTTTCAAAACCTCGATGTTCACAACCTGTTCATATGCCATCTATCAAGTACCGGTCTCTTGGCCTTTTCTGATAACAAAAGAGGGGAGAATGTCAACTTTCTCCCCCTTTTATTAAAACCTATAGAGCAGGATTTATCTTATTGACAATTACCTTACCGCACTCTTTAACAAATTACCTGCTTTGAATTTTGCCACTCGGGTGGCAGGAATCTTAATCTCCCTTCCGGTTTGGGGATTTCTCCCTGTTCTAGCCCTCCTCTTCGCCACAGAGAACGTCCCAAATCCAGTCAGCGCCAGCTTATCTCCCTTCTTTAACGCCTTCATCACCGTATTGGTAAATGCATTAAGGGCTTTTTCAGCTGACGCTTTTGAGATCTTGGCTTCCTTCCCTATGCTGGCGATCAACTCCGCCTTCGTCATTTAAATCACCTCCTTTTTTAAGGATAAATTGTTTTGAGATGAATGGGTATCCGGTTACTTAAAACGATGCCCATCATAAACCATCAATATTTTAAAAGTCAAGCCTTTTATTTCAAAAAATTTAATTTCTTAAACCCTGGGTCCTCCGTCATAGAAACGACTCCATCAGATCGGAGAGAACTTTCTCAATCCCTCCTGGCCTCTCTGATTCAATCTGCCGAAGGGCCCTTTCGACCTGGATCCTCCGTTCTGGTTTGGAAAGGTCCTCCACTGATTGATAGACTCCCGCCATCTTTCCTAATCGAAAGTTATCCTTCTCACCATTAGGAAGGGAAAGATAGCGGTCAATGGATCTGAACATCTTTTCCTTCTCTTCTGGAAGTTTCCCTTCCACTTCCTGAAGGACGAATTGGACCTTGTTCATAATGGGGTCTTGTCATTGATTAAAACTCCTGTCACTCGTCCACGAAAATCTTTTCGCCGCTCTCAATCCCGCCCAAGAACATTTGAAATGTCTTGGAAATCCCGCGCTGTCATTCCTGCGAAAGCAGGAATCCAGTAGTTTCTGATTGGCTTTTTTCACAGGGACAAGTCTGGATTCCCGTTCCCCGCCTTCGCGAGGACAAGTTTCACGGGAATGACAAAACTTCTCTGACTTATAAACCCTCTCACCTTTAAAGAGGCTGAAGGTCATTGGGGTCGATCTGTAAAATAAAAAAGATTTTATTCTCGATTCCGTAGATCTCTTTCTGCAATCGCTCCAAGTAGTCCATGGCCTTCTGATTCAGACCATATCTTGCTTTGAGATCGTTAAACCTCTCCTCTAATGAGACGATCCGATCGTGCATCACTCGTTTATCCGCATAATTGACGATTTCCTCTTCTGAGACGGTCGAGGGGTCGCCTTCTTTCCCTAACCAAATGTGCTGCGCCACGACTTCTCCAACCTTTTCATACCCCATCCTCTTTAATTTCTGAGAGCCTGTCTGTGCGTGGTCATCCTTTGTCTTGAGGCACTCTGTCTTGGTAAGGTCGTGTAATAAAGAGGCCGCTTCCACTAAGCCGAGAGCAATTGTTTGACCTCTTTTGTTTAACTCGATTGAGATGAAAAGGGCTACCTTGGCCACCTCCAGGCTGTGGGAGACGATGTTCTCCAACATTCCATATCTACTCATGAGACTCAAACATTCTTCCCTGGTAGGGATCATCTGTCAATCCATCTCCGGATTACCTAGAGTAAGTGAGCGCCATAAATAAGTTGCCATAGTGAGGCGTCATTGCGAACCCTTCGCTTTTTGTCATTCTGAGTGAAGCGAAGAATCTCATTATTTTGCTCAGGGTAAACTCCGTGAAGCAATCCCGTGAGATTGCCACGCTTGCGCGCCGTAGCGCTTGCCTGCGCGAAGCCCCGCTTTGCGGGACGGAGGCAGAGCGGAAACCGCATTCAAAAGCTGAGGCGCATGATTCCGCCCACATCTACCCTCCGTCATGATTACACACGATCCCTTTACGGCGAGGACTACGGAACCTTCCCCTCCCCTTGTTCTTCTTTGAAAGGCAATGAAGGTTGACTTTCGATCTGCTCCAACTTAAAAGTGAATTTATCCAATCGTCTTCTGGCCTCCTCAAACTTATTCATCGAATTGGTGATATGTTTTCCTACCAATTGAAAGTCCTCTTGGAAACCTCCGATGTCTTTTTTCAGGCCGGACAGCAAGGCCTGTATCTTCTGAGCATTTTTTTCAATCTGCAATCCCTTCAACCCCAGAACGATCACTTGGAGATAGGCATAGAAGGAGTTCGGGGAGACAGGGATCACCTTTTTGGTCAAGGCATAATTTAAAACCCCCTTCTCCTCTCCAAACGACTCATCTTTGGTAATTGTTTCATAATAGACATTCTCTGCAGGAATATAGAGCAAGGCAAAATCATAGGTCCCCTCCTGGGGGAGAATATACTTGCCGGCAATGTCGTCAATATGTTTCCTGACATCCCTGTAAAACATCTTTTGGAACCCCTTTTTTTCCTCTTCCGTCTTGCACTCAATGATCCGCCTAAAATTATCGAGGGGAAACTTCGAATCGATCGGAACAAGCTTTTCTCCCAGCTTCACTACGGCATCGACTCGCTCTCCACTCGAAAAAGGGTATTGAAGGCTATAGAATTCAGGGGGAAGAATCTGGGATAACAACTCTCCCAGGAATTGCTCCCCCAACCCTCCTCTCAATTTGGGAGGACGGAGGATTTCTTGAAGGGTGGCAATGTTTTTACCGACTTCATGTATTTGTTCGCTGGTCTTCGAGAGTTCTCCGAGCTTCTCTCTTACCTCACCGATCACCTGTCCTGCTGTATCGAGTCGCTGACCGATCTGTCCACTGGAGTTCTGAAGTTGTTGGTTCACCAGTTGGAGCTGATGATTCACCTGTTCATTGATGGCTCGCAACTGTTCGGTGAGGAGGGAAATATTCTTATTCAATCCATCACTCATATGACCTCTTAACTGCTCCATCTGCTGTTGCATCAGGAGCCACATCGGCTGGGACGATGAATCGGTCTTGATCTCCTCGAAAAGCCTCTTCCACCTCCGTTCCATGAGGAGGAGTTCAATGAAAAAGAAAAAAGCGATGGCTGCAGCAATGATCAGTCCCAAAATCAGAGTCGTCGACTGCATTCTAACTCCTTAGCCCTTCAACACCCGGTCAAGGATGTTGCCCTTAAGGATGCTGAATGACGAGATGTCCTTCCACTTTCTTCTTTATGAGATTCGTGATGAAGATACTCCAAGCACTCTCTTTATGAGCTTCTTCAAATGGGATGGGAAATTCCATCTTGAGGGGGCTCTTCCCCGTGAGGGTGGAAATTCCATCAACGCTTCCTGATTTCTTGAAAGAAAGCTTGAGGGAGGGACCGCCCCATTCCCACCACGCCTCAATCGTCACCTTTTCTGTTTGAGCTTTACTCCGGAGCCGTGGTGCGAAAAAAGAAAAAGAGAATTCTTCTTTTCCCTGAGGCCTGATCTTAAACGGAAAGATGATGAATGTCCTTTCAAGGACATTATTTTCTAAACGGATATCATCGGAGGATAACTCCGGAGAGATAGAAACCTTCACTTTGGAGATCCCGGCAATCCCTACCTGATAAGGAGGGGCGACGATGTAACGATTTTTAGAATTGGCCTTCAATGCCTCAGAAATGAAATGGTCAAACTCCGACATCTTCTGGTCATTCACAAGCACCTGAACCTGAAAGATGGCACCCTTCCGGAGATCGACTTCACCGGCATTGGATAGGATGATCAGGAGTTCTAAATCCTCCGTCAACTCCAAATGCTTCACGACGATGTCCGGTCCAACAGGAGATCCCTCCAGTATTTTCTTTAGGCTGTTATTCTTTTCACTGGACTCTGTCACCTCTCTAGGAAAGCCCACATGGACGTCAACTTCATGTCGGCCCACAAGGACCCACGGAGTCGTCAAAGTCATCGTTCCTTTCACAGGAAGAGAGGACTGATCAGAAAGGCTTCCCAATGGATGACTTCCTTTCAGGGACCCATCGACCATGATCTTCAGATTTCCTTCCCCTAAGGGAAGCGGGCTGTCCCCGAAATTGGCAATGGTCACTGCCACTTCCTTCCGGGGGGTGAGGAAAAGATCGGTGATGACAAGGTCGGGAAGAAGGGGCTTGGCCTCTAATTTTTCTTTTCCTAAAACTTTAGGGAAAACACTACTCAACTTGTTTTCTTCAACCGTCTTCTCTTCCTTATCCAGAACGGCCCGGACCTCTTGCCTACCGACCAACTCAACCGGAGTGGTGCAGAGGGCAGACCCTCCTGGCTCAAGAAAGGTCTGATCCGAAAGGGTTCCAAGAGAGTCTTTCCATTTCAAAAGACCATCTACGTAAATCGTTAGACTCCCAACCCCATACGGAGCAGGCCCCTTCCCAATATTTGAAAGCATCACCTCTATCTTTCCAGTCCCACTTAAAGAAATATCTGAAATGGTAAGGTTAGGAAGGAGAACAGGTTGGGGTGCTGGGGGTGGAGCAGGAGGAGGTTGAGGGGTATTGGCGACTTGTGCTGCACAACTGAAAAAAAAGACAGACAAGGCGAAAATCGCAATCGCCCCTTTAACCATAAATGAATTCCGCCTCCTTGGAGAGCAAAATAACGCATTACACAGCGAAAAGCAAGGGGTTTTTGGCTTTTAACATTGATTCCACGATGCATTTCGATATCCCAT
>CAYGWV010000145.1:0-7030 GCA_964353925.1 uncultured Syntrophaceae bacterium
GGATTTTTCTCCCACAATTTTGGCCAGAGGAAAGGGTCTTTTAGGAATATAGAGGAGATATCCCATAGCGTATCTCCCTTTTTGATGGTATAGACGCCTTCCGTTTCCTTCGTTTCTTGTGTCAAACCTGGAAGAACAAAACAGAAGGAAAACATCAAAATCATCGCAAAAAAGAAACCAACGAATCTTCTCATAATTACCTCCTCCTTTTCCAAAAAGGCTTTATGAGTTCTATAAGAGCAAAATTTTGTTGAAATTTAGCGCTTTATCCTTATTTTGTCAAGGAAAATATAAAGCAATATCCATACCAAACCTCACACTGCCCTTTTTAATTAGCTAAAAGTATTAGAACTTTTTAGAAATTAGAGAAAAAATCTGGTTGTCCTGCTCTATGGGGGTGGATAATTTTTGCGCAAATCTTTTATTATTTTGAACAAATTTCAACCTTTTTTCTAAATGAAGGATTGGGATAAGAATGACGGACAGACGTACTCCTTGAAATAGATCATCGAAGATCCATTGACAGGTGAACCCTCCCCATGATAATTAAATTCAACCCTTCGACTCCCCAATCCAAAGGCGTGGGCTTGCCTTCGACCCGAGACTTCGGCCTGAGGTCAAGCCGAGGGGCTCAACCTTATTGCTTAGTCTATGAACCTTCTCCCTTCAGCGGATGAGACATTAGAACCTTTCTTCAACGGAAAGCTCCAAATCATTCAGAAGAAAAAGGGGTACCGATTCTCCGTGGATGCCATCCTCCTCAGCCAATTCGTCAGAATTCGAAAAAATGAAAGAGTGATTGACCTCGGAACAGGCTGTGGAATTTTGCCGTTGTTATTGTCACAAAACGCAAAAGCCCATTCTTTTGTCGGTGTTGAAATTCAAAAGGGATTGGTAGAATGTGCAGAAAAAAATGTGATCTTGAATCATCTTGAAGACCGCATATCAATTCTTAAGCAGGATTTTAGAGAGTTAAAAAGGATCTTCCCGCCGGGGTCTTTCGATGTCGCCCTTTCCAATCCGCCCTATCGACAAGTTCAGACCGGCAGGATCAACCCCTCGATGGAGAAGGCCATCGCGCGCCATGAGATCAAAGGAACGCTTGAAGACCTGATCTCCGTTGCCTCCTACCTGCTTCCCCCCAAGGGGAGATGCTACTTGATCTTTCCAGCCTTGAGAACCGTCGACCTATTCGTTGCATTGAGAAATGGAAAGTTGGAGCCAAAACGAATTCAGTTCGTTCATCCCGGCATTGGAGAAGAAGCAAAATTCATCCTCACCGAATCTCTCAAAGCGAGCGGGGTCGAGTTAAAGGCCATGAGACCCCTGATCCTCAAGGAAACCAGCCCCTCCGCGGGTGGGTAGAAGATCAATCGAGAGCCCCCGAGAGAGTTCCGAGAACCGAACAGGGTCTCTCTTTCTCTTATTTGGGTTGACAATGATCGGTGAACAAGATAATATTTTTTCTATGAATCCATTAGCTACGGAGCCTTTCCTGTCAGAACAGCGGCGCTCTTCGTTTGAGGAGGCTCTCGAATTGATTCGGGACGATTTAGAAAAAGTGGATCAGGAGTTCCGAAAGAACTTGAGGTCCAGTGTTCCTATCATCGCCGCTATCGGAGAACATCTTCTTCGAAGCGGCGGCAAACGATTTCGAGCAAAACTCTTATTGCTTTCAGCAAGACTATGCGGGTATTCCGGAGAGAATCACATCTCCATGGCAGGCCTCATCGAATTCATTCATACAGCCACATTGCTGCACGATGATGTCGTGGACAAGGCCAAGTTACGAAGAGGCATTGAATCCGCCAATTCCAAATGGGGGAATGAAGCCTGCGTCCTCGTCGGAGATTTCCTTTTCACGAAATGCTTTACCCGGATGGTGGAAAGTGGCAATTGGAAGATTCTTCATACCATCTCGAGAGCAACCACCATTATGGCGGAAGGGGAACTGGAGGAGTTGATCAGAACCAATGACCTTTCCCTGACAGAGGAGACTTACCTTTCGATTATCGCCCGTAAAACGGCCTACCTCATCTCAGCAGCCACACAGATCGGCGCCATCCTTGGAGATGTCTCAGAAGAAAAAGAGGAAGCATTGGCTCAGTTTGGGATGAATGTGGGAATCGCTTTCCAGTTAATCGATGACAATCTCGATTACACTTCTAATAAATCTGGGAAGAAAATCGGCATCGACCTTCAGGATGGCAAGATCACCCTTCCATTGATCATTGCACTGAACCAGTGCAGCGATAAAGAGAGGACTTTTATCCGAAAGTTGACGGATTCTCAACTTTTTACCGAAGAAGCCTTCTTTAATGTCGTCAAGATTATTGAACAATACCATGGAATCCGTTACGCTTGGGAAAAGGCGAAGGCCTATGTCGAAAAGGCGAAGGATCATCTTCGTCTCTTTCCAGGATCAAAAGAGAAAGAAGCTCTCTATGCTCTGGCTGATTATGTATTGGAACGGCGACTATAGGGGACTGCATTCAGATGGCAGCCCTGAACCATGTGAGGTTCAGGGCTGCCATGCGCCTTACATGGTGCGTGGCGGAATCCACTTTGAATAAGTTATACTGGTGTCAGCAGATTAAAATCAAGGAGTAGAAAATGGCAGACGAGGTAGGTTTGGTTCACGTCAATGATAAAACTTTTGCGTCTGAGGTCCTCAATTCGGATGTTCCAGTATTGGTCGATTTTTGGGCAACTTGGTGCGGCCCCTGCCGTAGCATCAGTCCCATCGTTGAGGAGCTGGCAAAAGAGTTTTCTGGCAGGGTGAAGGTGACCAAGCTCAATGTCGACGAGAGCCCTGCTACGCCCACCCAATACGGAGTGAGGGGAATTCCTACCTTGATTCTTTTCAAAGGTGGAAAGATTTTCGATCAGATTGTCGGTGCGGTGCCCAAGGCCCGTTTAAAGACCCTGATTGAAAAGGCCCTTTAGTCACGTAAAATCTGAAGCACGAAATCTGAAGACCCGTGAAAGCGTGAGGACATGAAGCGAACGTTTCTTACATGGTTTTTGATCTTTAGCATCTGCACGGGAGGCATATTTCTTCTTTCCCGTTGTTCTAAAGGAGAAAAAGAACCCTTTTCAGGTTTGGCGCCGGATTTTTCCCTCAAGTCCTTTAACGGGCAAGAGATCACCCTTTCCCAACTTAGAGGGAAAGTTGTTCTTCTCGACTTTTGGGCGACCTGGTGCGGACCCTGTAAAGAATCCATCCCCCATCTAATTCAACTCTATAAGAATTATCGAGAAAGCGGATTTGAGTTGATTGGAATGAACATCGATAAAGGCGATGGGGAGGCCGTTCGCCGCTTTGTCATGTCCATGGATATCCCCTACCCTGTCGTAACCGCCCCGGAAGATGTGGTCAGGAATTACCGAGTGACGGGTATCCCGGCTACTTTTCTCATCGATAAGGAAGGTAAGATTCGAGAAAAGGTGGTCGGGTTTAGCGGCGCCATCGCTCAACAGTTGAACACCAAAGTGGCAGACCTCACCTCCGAAAAACCCTAAGCCCCGTCTTTGTCGGGGAAACCCCAAGCACGAAATCCTAAATTCGAAACAATTCCAAATGTCCGAAACAAACATCTAAGAAATTTGAATTGGGAAAATTCGGATTACATGGAAAATAGTCCGTCCTCTCCCTCTCCCCTGCCTTCGCCGAAGCGGCTTCGCGCAGGCAGGCGCAAGGGGAGAGGGCGGGGGTGAGGGGGAGCGCACCCTGTCCACCCCCACCTTAGTCCTCCCCCATCCCCCGGTCCCGCCCTATTAATAGACCGGGGCGCGGAAGGGGGAGGATAATGCGATAGATTTTCATGGTTCGCGGGTGACAAACCCGTCATGTAAAATTTGTTTCGGATTGGCCCGAGACGGACGCTTCGCCCGATATTCGGATTTCAGGCTCAACGAAAGGGGGATTGTATTATTTCTTTTTGGACTCTTCCATGAAACGGATGTATTCTTCAATGACCTTCTGAGGATCCAACCCAAGAGATTGGGCATAGCTTTTCAAGAAACCCTTGAGATAAACCAAAGGCGGAAGTTTCTCAAAGGCTTCTTCTTCAATCCACTCCAACGTCTTAATACTGATCTTCGTCTCCTTGGAGATGGTCTGTGGTTCAACACCCATTCTTTCCCGGACCTGCTTCAGTGCCTTCCCACGATAGAGTTCCCCCTCGGAGTTGAACGAAAGGCCTGTAAAGGAAAGAGAAGTCTTTTTCTCTCCAGAAACCTCTTGGGCTTCAGAAAGCTCTTCCGTTGGCAGCCGACCCACTGTTTGGAAGTGGGATTGGTCGTAACTTCTCCGCAATGCCTCATCCATCAGAATCCGATAGGCCTCTTCAATGGCTTCCTGTATTTCTTTTACCTCCTCTTCAGAAAAAAGCGAATAGATAGCCAGTGAATCGACATCAAAGGTCTCCTTCGCATGTTCATAAGCCCTCTGGATCTCTTTGGTTGTCGCCGTAGGACTGACTTCCAAAACCTCATAATAAGTCTGGTCTTTAATGCCCTTGATGCTCATCTCCTTTAAATCGAACGGCCATTTTATGACTATTGGCTAATTTGGAGGCGATCTCCATCACACATTGAGAAGCCCTGGACCTGGGGTTCTCCAAAACCAGAGGTTTCCTTCGCCGGATGGAATGACTCACATCCTGATCGTAGACGACATAGCCTAAATAATGGAGGCGAATGCTAAAATATTTCAGACAGGCACTTCGAATCGAAAACCCTATCTCAATATCTTTCTTTGACCGGACTTGATTCAGAATCAGATTCGGGTGAAAGGTCTCAATCTCCTCGATCATCCTTTGGGCATCCCCTTCGTCCATCCCTCTCGCCACTTTTATGAGGTCATAAGGGTTTTGAATTCCCATCTCATTCTTTCGATCCATGGCGCCATCAATCAGGGCCTTCACAGACGAAGAAGAAACCG
The DNA here is from genome assembly GCA_964353925.1 of uncultured Syntrophaceae bacterium. Classification (GTDB taxonomy): domain Bacteria; phylum Desulfobacterota; class BSN033; order BSN033; family UBA1163; genus CAVQFR01. Next base: position 4,946 of record CAYGWV010000145.1, read on the forward strand.
ATTGTTTCAGCCTCCGATAGAAGGCGCTCTTGAGAAACCGATAAGCATTTTCGATGGAAGTGGGTTCGGGAGTCACGACCAGAATCCCTCCATCCGATATCAGGAAGAAATCCAGGACGCTTAACGAATTGCCCGCTCCTAAATCCACCAGGGCGGTGTCGCTGTTCAGACTTTGAATGGAACGGATCAGTTTTTGCTTCTGAACACTCTTTGCGTCCACCGCATTCAGGAGGTCTTGTGCGCCGGTCAGGAGTTGAAGGTTGGGGACGGCTGTTGGGATGAGGACCTCATGAAGATGAGAGACTCTCTTTTTAATGAAATCGGAAAGGGAGAGGGCGGGAGGAGAAATCCCAAGAAACGTGTGGAGATTGGCTCCCCCTAAATCAGCATCGATGAGGACCACCCGGATACCCAGTTTGGAAAGACAGATTCCAACGTTCGTCGTGATAAAGCTCTTTCCGCTTCCTCCCTTGCCACCTCCGATGGTCCAGATCATCTTCCGATGGCTCGTCTGATCTTGCCCCACCCTGTTCCTTCCCATTGAAAATTGAGAATTCAATTCCAAACGCCATCAATCTTACCATGGCAATGACGGCACGCTCCATTCACCACATCATTTTTTTTCACTCGAAATCCCATCCGTTCAATCAATCTTCGGCCACAGTGAGGGCAGAAGGTGTCTTCGCCTTCCTCGCCAGGAATGTTTCCACAATAGACATACCGGAGCCCTGCCCTGATGCCAATCTCTCTGGCTCGATGAAGCGCCGAGGCAGGAGTTCTCGGAAGGTTCAGCATTTTATACGTGGGATAGAAGGCTGAGATATGCCAGGGCACCTCCGGTCCCAAGGAGAGGATGAATTGGGCGATCTCCTCAAACTCCTGATCTGAGTCGTTCAGGGTAGGAATGACAAGGGTGGTGATCTCCACCCAGATCCCCATCTGTCTCATCCGTTTCAGGTTCTCCAGAATCGGGTTCAATCTTGCTCCACAGACTTCCTTATAAAATTTCTCCTTGAAACTCTTCAAATCCACATTGGCTGCATCTAAATAGGGTTGGATCGTCTCGAGGGCTTGCTCCGTCATATAACCATTGGTGACAAAGATATTTCTAATTCCCTCCTGACGGGCTTGGCGAGCGATATCATAAGCATATTCGAAAGAGATGGTCGGTTCAGTATACGTGTAAGAGATGGATTGACATCGGTTTTGCTTGGTTAACGAAACAACTTCAGAGGGAGAAACCTCCGAACCCTCAATCCGACCTTTCTGATCCCTTGGCAATTGAGAGATCTCATGATTTTGACACTGGAGGCATCTGAAATTGCAACCCACAGCGGCCATGGAGAGAGAGGTCGACCCCGGAAAGAGATGAAAGAGTGGCTTCTTTTCAATGGGGTCCACATTCAGAGAGATCGCACGGCCATAGACAAGGGTGTAAAGCTTTCCTTCCCGGTTCTCTCGTACTCCGCAGAGCCCCCTTTTTGAAAGGGAAATAATGCATCGATGGTTGCATAGATAACATTGCACTTTTCCATCCTCGAAGGGACTATAAAACATGGCCTCTTTCATATCCTCTTCCCTATCCCCGGACAGGACACGTCCTGATTAACCTATAGGCTACGCGGTATTTAGAGATCGAAATGAGGAAGTTGTTCGAGAACATATCTCCGTATGGCCTGTGGTTTGGGGAGGTTCAAATGAATCTTTCCGTGTTGTACAAAAGGGATAAGAAGTTCTTTAAACCGACCACCACATGAGCATCGATCCGCGCCTGGAGCGGATCGTCCGCGGTTCTTTTTATATAGCAGAAATTTGCCGAACATGTCTATAAAAATATTCCCCACGGCCCTGCCCGCCGGCGGACAGGGCATCCTCTTTCCAATCTAAATATCCTTTTCCGCCCCCAGTTTTTTGTGGTTTGCCGAGGAACTAGTGTAGTGTCTCAATAACGGCTTTACAATGACCCTGGAACTGTCATTCCCGCCCCGTATCAAGTACGGGCTAAACTCCAGCGGGAATCCAGAGTGAAAAGACTGGATTCCCCCGTATCAAGCACGGGGCAGGCTTATCAAGTCCGGAATGACA
>CAYGWV010000146.1:0-6459 GCA_964353925.1 uncultured Syntrophaceae bacterium
CGGGTACATGGCTATTGCCATTTCCGGCGTTGCGATCGCAGCCGTCGGATCTCTTGTATGGGGGCATCATATGTTCGTCAGCGGACAGAGTGATTTTGCTAACCTCCTTTTCTCCCTTCTCACTTTTTTGGTGGCTGTTCCCAGCGCGATCAAAGTCTTCAACTGGGTTGCGACTTTACATAAAGGCTCCATCGTCCTTGAGCCACCTCTTCTCTTCTGCCTCGCTTTCATCTTTCTCTTTTCGATTGGCGGACTGACAGGTTTACTTCAGGGCGCTCTGGCAAACAATATGCACCTCCATGATACCTACTGGATACCGGGCCATTTTCACTACATTATCTTCGGCGGGATGGGATTTGGCCTTTTCGCAGCTTTTCATTACTGGTTCCCCAAGATGTTTGGCCGGATGTATAACCGAAAGGCGGCCAAGTGGGCATGGCTGATTATGCTCGTTGGCTTTAACATCTTCTATTTCTCCATGCTCTTGCTGGGCTGGGAGGGTATGCCCCGGAGATATTATGACTATCTCCCTCAATTCCGGAACCTTCACCTGACAGCTACATTCGGTTCCTGGATTCTCATCACCGGGTTGATTCTGATGTTTGCCAACCTTTTCCGTGGACTTTTTAAAGGCGAAAAAGCGGAAGACAATCCCTGGGGGGGAGCCACTCTTGAATGGCAGATCCCCTCGCCACCGCCCACAGAAAATTTTGAAAGAATTCCTATCGTGAAACGTGGGCCTTACGATTTCAAGGAGTATGATCAGAATGGATGAAACGACAGCATTTGCTCTTGAAAGACAGAAAGATGCTACCGGCGCAAGATTGGGGATGTGGCTCTTCATCCTTTCCGAGATTCTCCTCTTCGGAGGGTTGTTCATCCTGTATTCGGCTTACCGCTATAAGAACCCTGTCGATTTCCATCATGCCTCGCGGGAACTCGAAGTCCTTCTCGGCACCCTGAACACAATCATCCTCCTGACCAGCAGTTTAAGCATGGCCGCGTCCCTTGCGGCCATTCAAAGGGGACAGCAGAAATTATCCATGGTCTTGCTCATGACCACCATGGCCCTTGGCCTCCTATTTCTCGTGAACAAGGGCTTTGAATGGGGAGCTAAAATCGAACATGGTATTTATCCAAACTCTCCGACCCTTTTGGCCCGTGCGAAAGGGGAGATTCTCTTCTTCGGCCTTTACTACGTGATGACAGGACTCCACGGGCTGCATGTCCTTGTAGGAGTCTGCGTTCTCTTTGTGATGTTGATACTCTTGTTAAAAGAGAAGATTAACCCAACGCATGTCACTCCCTTAGAAAACTCCGGGTTGTATTGGCATCTCGTAGATATGATCTGGATCTTTCTGTATCCGCTCTTCTATTTGATCTCCTGAACAAAAAGCGAACCCCTTCCACATTTGCGGGGGAAGGCTGGGACGGGGGGAGGAGAATTTATGAATGAAACCTGAGGAAGAGATTCGGAAGACAAGGTATAAGACCTATGCGCTTGTCTGGATGATATTGATCATCCTTACAGGAATGACGTTGAGCGCTGCAGGGATGGAGCTTGGCCGCTGGACCGTTCCGATCGCTCTGGCCATTGCGGGAGCAAAGTCCGGGATGGTCCTGAACTATTTCATGCACCTCCGGTCCGAGAGACTGCTCATATTTAAAGTCATCATCCCCCTTGTCCTGGCCGTTTTCCTCATTTTCATCCTTCTGACCTTTTCTGACATAGCTTTTCGAGGTGGTGTGAAATGATCTTTTCAGGATCAACGGGGTTATCCGGCAGAGTTGTAGATAATGTCTTTCTCTACATTCTTATCATCTGCGTTTTTCTTTTGGGGCTCATCACTTTTTTGATGGTTTACTTTGTCGTCCGCTACCGCCGGGAGAAACACCCCCGACCTGCCCATATTGAGGGAAGCACATGGCTCGAGATCACCTGGACAGTCATCCCAACACTGATCGTATTGACCATGTTCTATTACGGCCTAACGGGCTTCCAATTCTTGAAGAAGGTTCCTGAAGGGGCCATGGTCGTTAGGGTGATTGCCAGGCAGTGGTCGTGGCTTTTTCAATATGAAAATGGGGCAAAAGATCCAGAATTGAGAGTCCCTGTGGGAAGGCCCATCAAGTTGATTCTCACATCGCAAGACGTGATCCACGGTTTTTATGCTCCCGCATTCCGAATCAAACAAGATGCTGTGCCGGGTATGACAACCTATCTGTGGTTTCAGCCTACCCAGGCAGGAACATTTGACGTCATGTGTTCACAATATTGCGGACTGGAGCACTCCCACATGCTCACAAAGATAATAGCCCTTCCGGAAGAGGAGTTCATGAAATGGTATCAAGGCAAGAAGGAAGAAGTCGCGTTAAAGGGGCCCCCTCCCGGATCTAAGCTTCATCAGGAGAAGGGATGTTTTGCCTGTCATAGCACCGATGGAACGCCGCGAGTAGGACCCACCTTTAAAGGTCTTTTCGGCAAGACCGAGGAGGTCCTGACCGCCAGGAAGGAGCGGACGATTGTCGTCGATGAGGCCACCATTAGGAAACATATTACCGAACCCAGCGTGGACATCGTAAAAGGATATCCACCTGTGATGCCAAAGGTGAGCCTGACCGACGAAGAGCTTACCGCACTTGTTGAATTCATAAAAAAATTGAAGTAAGGGAAGGGCAGGGCAGGACATGTCAATTCCCACAAACGTTAGAAGCATCAGCATGAACCAGGTTTGCGCATGGAGAGAAGGGTTGTCCATCTTCCTCGCTCTTACAAAAATAAAGATCTCCCTCCTTGCAACCCTCACCACGGCGACAGGATATCTTCTCGCAACGGGAAAGATCACCCTTCAAATGCTTGTGCCAAGCGCGGCCGTTTTCCTTCTCGCGTGCGGTTCCTGTGCCCTCAATCAATATCAGGAGAGAGAAATAGACCAATGGATGGACAGGACAAAATCAAGGCCCTTACCCTCTGGAAGGCTGAACCCTGAGGCTGCTCTTTGGATCTCGATAGGCTTGATCCTTTCAGGGTCTCTCATCCTCTTTTTCGGAGCCAGGGATCCGGTATTCGCTTTAGGTCTTTTTGCCGTTCTCTGGTATAATTTGATCTACACACCTCTCAAACAAAAAACAGCCTTTGCAGCCGTTCCGGGCGCTCTGGTCGGCGCCATACCGCCTACCCTGGGATGGGTCACAGGAGGAGGAAGTATACTCGACCCCCGAATAGGGGGAGTTGCCCTCTTCTTCTTCATTTGGCAAATACCTCATTTCTGGCTCCTTCTTCTGGATGTCTCAAAAGACTACGAGAACGTTAGGCTCCCTTCCATCACAAAGATCTTCTCGACGGAACAGATCAAACGAATCATTTTTATCTGGCTTGTGTCAACAGGAGTTTCTTCTCTTGTCATTCCGTTATTCGGGTTTCTCAATTCCTCTTTCTTCTATTTTCTATTGGTGGCTGCGGCGTTTTGGCTCTTTTGGAATGCCATCATTCTTCTGAGATCTTATGGCGATCAATGCTCGTGGAGGGCTGCCTTCATGAAACTGAATGTTTATGCCGTCCTTGTCATCTCACTCCTTTCCGCGGACAGATTGCTGAGTTCATGATTTGAAGGGGTGTGGCGTGGGGGGTCGATTTGAGTTGACAGATTTGGGGGGTTGCGACTAAACTGAAACTATGAAGAAGAAAGTCGCTTTTCTCGTGGCAGCCGTCCTGATTCTTCTTCTTGCCACGATCGCATGGCATCGTTTTCGGGTTCCGACGAAATCTCTCATTTTCTCTATCTTCCCAATCTTAAAAAGTGAATTCGTTGATCAACCTATCCGCTTCAATCATATTCACCACAAGGAAGTGGCCAGGTTGAATTGTTTTTTCTGCCACCCGTATGTCAGCGAACACCGTGTCGCAGGGATTCCAAATATTGAACTCTGCCGAGCTTGCCACTCGACCGATGCGATCAGTAAGAGGCCCGAGGCATTGAAAGTGGTCGAATATGTCAAAGCAGAGAGAAAGATTCCGTGGAAACGAATGTATGAACTTCCAGAATTTGTTGTCTTTCCTCACTGGATTCACATCGAAAACAAGATAGATTGCTCGACCTGTCATGGGGTTACCGGGGTAAGTGATATCCCTGTAAGAATGGTTGATCGAATGTATATGGAGTGGTGTGTGGACTGCCACCAGAAAAGAGGAGCGGCTACGGATTGCTATGGGTGCCACTCGAGTTGATGAAAAGATTGATGGGGTGATGGGGGGATAAGGTGATGGGGTGAGCATAATTTTCTCCGTGCCTGCGCGCTGAAGCGCTTCGGCGCGCAAGCGTGTCTCCCTATCTCCCCATCTCCTTATATTCGTATCATATCACGGTCGTTGGATTGAACAATTAGGGCGATGAGAATTAGTAGAAGAGAATTGCTGAAGTTGATCGGGGCGGCAACCTTCGGAGCAGCCCTACCGGATGAACTCCTCCATGCCCTTCCCAAAGAAGGGGAGTGGATCCCGTATGAGGAGCATTGGTCCACAGGTATCTGCCTTCAATGTCCCAGCGGATGCGGCCTCCGCATTCGCTCCGTCAATCATTGGCCGGTCAAACTGGAAGGAATCAAAGATTACCCTATCAACCGGGGCAGGCTCTGCCCAAAAGGCCAAGCCGGACTGCAAGTACTTTACGACCCAGATCGAATCCGCCATCCTTTGAAGAGAAAAGGTAAGAGAGGTGATGGGGGTTGGGAGAAGATCTCCTGGGAAGAGGCCATCCGTCTTGTGGTTCAAAGGTTGAGGGCACTTCGTCAGGAGGGAAGACCTCAAAGTCTTATGGTCTGGGGAGGACGGTACCGTGGCCACATGGCTGAACTCATGGCAAGGTTCATCGAAGCCTACGGTTCTCCCAACCACCTCGCAAACTCTGCCAGGGGTTCGGAAGGCATTTTGAAAGGTCATCTCTTCACCATGGGTGTAAGGGACTTCCTGGCGATTCACTGGGAGGAGGTGAATTATGTCCTCTCCTTTGGGGCCAGCCTTCTGGAAGCATCGAGGCCTTCACTAAGAAATCTCTGGGGCTATGGATTTCTAAGAAGAGGAAGACCTGGGATCAGGGGCAAAATGGTCCAGATTGAACCGAGATTCTCCGTGACAGCTTCAAAAGCAGACCAGTGGATTCCCATTCAACCTGGAACCGATGGAGCGCTGGCTTTGGGGATTGCTCATTGGATCATTAAAGAGAAAAAATATGATCGCCAATTTGTGGATCGCCATACCTTTGGATTCGAGGACTGGAAAGACCGTGACGGGAAAACCCATATGGGTTTCAGCGCCCTTGTGCTTAAAGAATATTCACCCAAGCAGGTATCCTCATTAACTGGAGTCCCTGAGGAGACCATCGTTCAAATGGCTAAAGAATTTTCATCCCATCAACCATCCATTGCTATCACCGGAAGGGGGGTGGGCATGCAAACCAATGGGACCTATGCGCAGATGGCCATTGACTGCTTGAATGCATTAGTGGGATCGATTGACGCCAAGGGAGGACTTCTTCTCCAACGAAAGCCTCCTTTTCAAAAATGGCCTGCTCTCCAGAAAGATGAAATCGCTCAAAAGGGTCTTTCTAAACCCAGGATCGATGGGGCTGGAACGATCCCCTTCCCCTTTGCGGAAGAAGTACCGTATACCCTTCCCGAGAAGATCGAAAAGGGGGACCCCTATTCCATTGACACCCTTCTTCTCTATTATACCAATCCTCTATTCAGCCTTCCTGAAAACGAAAAATTTCGGCCTGCTTTAGAAAAAGTCCCTTTCATCGTCAGCTTCTCACCTTTCATGGATGAAACGACCATGGTCTCTGACCTGGTACTTCCTGACGGGACCTTCTTTGAGCGCTGGCAGGATGACCATGTGGAGCCCGGACCGGGTTTCCCGATGTTTGGGTTGCGAAGTCCTGCTTTGGATAAGCCCCTGTACGACGTTCGAAATACTGGAGACGTTCTCATCGAGATAGCAAAGGGAGTAGGCGGCAGTGTGGCAAGATCCTTTCCCTGGAAGAATTTTCAGGAGGCCTTAAAGGACGCCATTAAAGGGGTTTTTGCATCAAAACGCGGCTCGATTAGAGCTGGGAATTTTGATGAATTCTGGGAGTCCTTAATCGAACGGGGAGGCTGGTGGGATCCTCGTTATCCCTTCGGAGAATGGAAGAGAAATTTTAACACTCCTTCGGGAAAGTTTGAATTCTTCTCCTTGGCGATGGAACATGGCCTGAAAGAGATTTCGGAAAGGAGCCAAAAGGACCTAGGGCATATCTTAGGAAAGCTGAAGATTGAGGCGAGAGGAGACAAGGTTTTTCTCCCTCATTTTGAAAAACCGAGATGGGTTGGGGAAGAAAAGGAATACCCATTCCATCTCATCAACTATAAACTGATGACCATGGCGGAGGGGAGAGGAGCGAATCAACCTTTCCTCCAAGAGAT
>CAYGWV010000147.1:0-4369 GCA_964353925.1 uncultured Syntrophaceae bacterium
GGCGTGCCACGATCGAGGGTTGGAGTTCAGCTATCTTCTCAATGCCCCCTGCCTTGGAAACCTCCAGTATTCCAAAAAGGGCTATGGACAGCTCATCGAACTCCTTGAATGGATCGACCGTTCTGGGGCTGATGCCGTGACCGTGGGCATTCCTTATCTGATCGATCTCGTGAGAATACGTTTTCCGCGACTCAAAATAAAAGTCTCCACGACCGCACGGGTCAACACCGTAAGAAAAGCCCTCCAATATGAAGACATGGGGGTGGAGGAGATCATCATTGACGAACACATCAACCGTGAGTTCAAGACATTGGAGGCGATCCGGAAAGCGGTGAAGTGTCATCTGGAATTGATCGTCAATAACATCTGCCTCTGGCAATGCCCCTACAATTACGAACACGTCAATCACGATGGTCATGCTTCAAGGGAGGGAGAGGAGGAGCAATACTGTTATCTCCAGTATCCAGGATATCTTTGCCTTTACAGAAAATTGATGGACCCGGTGGAGCTGTTGAAATCTCCCTGGATCAGGCCCGAGGATATCCACCACTATGAAGCCGTGGGCTATGAACATTTCAAAATCACTGAGCGCTTTAAGCGGACTCCTCTCCTCCTTGAAAATGTCAGGGTCTATGAAAACCGCCGGTATGATGGAAACCTCCTAGACCTCTTTACCCTTCCCAGAAAGGGAGCTTTCACCCCGATCCATCTGGATTATTTTATCCAGCCCAAACATGTCAATATTATGAAGGTCTCCGAATTGGAAAAGGTCTTTGACTTAGAGGTTAGGGAATTGGTTCAACTGGATAACAAAAAATTGGAAGGGTTCATCGAACATTTTAAAAAGGAGGATTGTAATAAGGCGTCTTGTTCACAGTGCAACTATTGTGAAGCCGTCTTTGAAAGGGTGGCCGTGGTCAAGAAGAAGGAAGTGGAGCAGGCAGCCCAAAAGGTTAGAGAATTTTCTGAAAAACTTGTTTCCGGAGAAATTTTTGAAATCCCCCGTTCCCATCTTTTATTCCGCATCCCATTCGTCAAGCCGTTGTTAAAATTTCTTGCGAAACGGCAACTCACCGCAAATTCCAAATGAAAAATTCCAGATTCCCGGTGAATTCTAATTTTCAAATTCCAATGACCGCCCCCTCACCCAATCCTTCTCCCCTTTGGAGAGAGGGGAAGGGCGAGGCTGAGATAAAGAGCCCCTGAGATGAGATTTTTACTGGTTGACCCGCCCCATAAAATCTGGACCATTCTTCGGGCCTGGGTGCCCTCCCCGGGATGTCTTCAGTTATTAGGCTATCTGGAAAGGGAGCAATTCGACATCGACTATATGGATTGTACCCTGAACGAAGACCCCTGGAGGGACCTTGAAGAGAAGATTCGAAGAGAGAAACCCGATGTCGTGGGCATCTCTGTGATCTGCACAGCCTTCGTCTACGATGGGATGAATGCGGCCAGTCTGATTAAAGCGGCCAATCCTCAAACGATCATCATCATGGGAGGGGAACACCCCTCCTTCATGGCCGAAGAGACCCTGCGGGATTGTCCTGCCATTGACTATATCTGTGTAGGAGAGGGAGAAGTCACGCTGGCTGAATTTCTCCGTGCCGTTGAGAAGAAGGGAGATCTCGCCAAAGTTCCGGGGCTCGCCTATCTCGACGAAAAAGGGGGATTCGTTTATACCGGTGATCGTCCCTTCATCGAAGACCTCGATACGCTTCCCCTGCCTGCTTACCACCTGGCCAAGATGAATCACCCGTTCGTGGAGCTTCCTTCGGAGGGAAGAGGTGGTCTCGTGGTCAATTTCTCAAGGGGATGTCTGTGGGATTGCACCTTCTGCTCAGAATCGGCCTTTTATAAAAAGACCTGGAGGAAACGGAACCCAAAACTGATTGCGGATGAGCTTGAACTCCTAAAAGAGAAATATAACAAGACCATCTTTTATGTCGGCGACAATACCTTCAATGTCACACGGGAGCAAGGGATTGGCTTTATCCAGGAGATGCTCAAGCGAAAGACGAATCAGCATTTCTGGCTACAATCGAGGGCGGATCTCGTCATCCGGGACGAAGATCTGCTGGATGGTTTTCGTGAGGCCGGAGTCTATCAGTTTATGATGGGCCTCGAATACCATTCCGATTCCGTGCTTAAGGATATCAAAAAGCACCAAACCACCGAGCAGGCAGTCAAGGCCATGGAGCTTCTGAAAAAACATAAATTGATGGTCATGGCCACCCTGTTGATCGGCCACTGGGACGAAACCGAAAAGGACCGGAACGAGTTTTTTAAATTCTTTGGAAAATATGTGGATCATTTCGGTCTGAACCTCATCACCCCTCTCCCGGGGACTTCCCTCTTTTATGAAATGAAGGCATTGGGAAGGATCAAGGATTGGGATTATCGAAATTATGACTATCTCCATGCGGTCATGTCGGCCAAAGAGGTGGATGACTTGGAACAGTTAAACCTCATCTACCGGGACATCATGAGGCGCTACTATTGGCGGCCCGGAGAAATGCTCAAGATATTTTCACCCAATCCCATCTTGAGACACCATCACCGGTACTACATCACCAAAGTCGCTTTTAACATTATGATGCACGAGATCTTCGGAACACCCATCTGGGTGCAGCCAAACTACGAGGAGTATAAAGATTATTTAGTGGAGAGAGGAGAAGGACTTCCCAAAGAGTTGATGGCATTGGCCAAATAGTCGAGCCACTCCTTCTGGAGCGCAATCCTTCTTCTGGGAATGAGGGTAATGGGTGCAAACCTCAAGGTGAAAGATTGCTCCCCTTGATCGCGAAAGGCGAGATTGAAAAGGACAGTATCTACTCCATAATAATTATCACGGGTGAGAAAGACCTTCTCCATTTTGGAGAGGGGAATTTTCAGCTGGATCCTTTCGCCGCCTTTCCCTTCTGGAATTTCAAAGTAAAACTGGTTTGCTTCAACCCACATCCGGCCCTTCCGTCTTGACCCTTTCGCCGGAAGCCCTCCATAGTAGTAAGCACGGCAATGTTTAGGTGTCATCATAACGGAATATAGCACGGAGGTCCTTTATCAGCAATAGGAAAGGAATGCCGAGAATTAGACATTGGAAAAGACAAACCCCACCCCCCCCCTCGGTTTCGAGTCGCAACGACTGGCGGGAGGGGATTAAGGGGAGGGGGATAGGAAACGTGAAAATGCACCCTCACCCAAGCCCTCTCCCAACAAGGGAGAGGGGCGCCTGGGTGGAGGTAGTGTCTATTCTTGGGAATGGCAGGGAAAGACTTATTGTTCCCTGGAAGCAATCACTTGGACATCTGATCGGATAGAAAAGAGGTTGAAAAATGAAAAAAGAGACTCAGTCTGATCTTTTCCGAAAATTGATAAAAAAAAGGAAAGAATTGGATCTCATCAATCAAAAATTGTTGACCCTTCTCAATCAACGGCTCCGCATCAGCTTGGAGATAGGGAAGGTTAAGAAAGAGATGGGGAGAAAAATTCATGACACGGAGAGAGAGAGGAAGATCTTAGATAAACTAAAACGAAAAAATAGGGGTCCTTTAGAGGAAGGGGATTTAAGAAAAATATTTATGACCATTATGAAGGTGTGCAGGCAGTCCCAAATTCAAAGCTATCGACCCTCAAAACCACGGGACTTGCGATAGTAGTTTAGCACGAGGTTCTGGATTTGTTTTCGAATTGTTCGGAAGGCAGTTAAAGAGGTGGCTGGCATCATTAGGATGTGATATTATCAGCGGAAGAAGGTTATTAAAAAGCCCTATTCGATGGTGGCAGCGCCAAGCATTTGAGGAGGATTGCCTGAGATGGGAAGTACCAAACTGGCACTAACAGTTCTTGCTATTTTGTGGCCTGCAGTTGCCACGTGGGCATTGGTTGATTCGGGTGTTTCACAGGCATTTGGGGCCGATAAGAATCCTTCGGCAAAATCCTTGGGCTATGCTGGCTCTGTCAGCTGCCGGGAGTGCCATGAGAAATTTTACCAGCTTTGGTCCACTTCCTTCCACGGACTGGCCATGCAGCCTTACACGCCTCAATTTGCCAAAGCCAAACTCATCCCTCAGAAGAAAGATATCACCATTGGCAAAAGCAGTTACGAAGCGGACATCAATGGCGATAAGGGCTGGGTCGTAGAGAAAGGAAAGTGGCCCTGGAACCGGAAGAAATACCCGATTGAACAAGTTCTCGGGGGGAAAAATGTCTATTACTTCCTAACGCCGATGGAGCGAGGCCGCCTGCAGGTCTTACCTCTGGCTTATGATGTCCCAAAAAAGGAATGGTTCGATACAGCAGCAAGCGGTGTCCGCCACTTTCCCGGCCGCGGCGAAACGGACGAGCCTGTCTCCTGGAGAGATCAGCA
>CAYGWV010000148.1:0-3242 GCA_964353925.1 uncultured Syntrophaceae bacterium
CCAGACCCCGCAAACCTTTCAGGTCAATGTGATCAGAGAAGCTCACTCTCGGGCACACGAGGATGGGTTTGTTGGAACGGATGATGCCTCTCTCGTCGAACGGTTGGGAGGGGAGGTCCATATCCTTCCGGGATCCTATGCGAACATTAAAATCACCACCCCTGATGACTTAGTGCTAGCCAATCTTTTTCTCAAGATGAACACCCTTTCAGAGGAAGGGCTGCGACGAGGAACAAAAGACAGATGAGAGTGGGTTTTGGATATGATGTTCACCCGTTTGTTTCAGGCCGACCGTTGGTCCTGGGAGGGATAAAGATCCCTTACCTATTTGGGTTGAAGGGGCATTCGGACGCGGATGTCCTCATCCATGCGATCTGTGACGCCTTGCTGGGGGCGATTGCAGAGGGAGATATTGGAAGACATTTTCCGGACACCGATCCTCAATACAGAGAGATCAAGAGTACGATTCTCTTAAAGAAGGTCATGGACAAGGTAAAGGGAAAGGGATTTCATCTTCTCAATGTGGATGCCACGATTGTCGCCCAGAAGCCGAAACTCTCTGATATCATCCCCAGGATGGTGAAAGAGATTGCAGAGGTCCTCGAGATCGAGGCGGAAAGAGTCAATGTAAAAGCCACTACGACAGAGGGATTGGGATTTACCGGTAGAGAAGAGGGGGTCGCAGCCTATGCCGTGGCCCTGGTAGACGAAACAGCGTAGAGCATAGCGCAAAGAGCAGAGCGTTGGAATTCTTTTCCCTATGCTCTATGCTCTATGCCCCATGCGATTCATCTGAAGGTGTCGAATGAATTCAAAGGTTCGAGTTCGCTTTGCCCCTGCCCCTACCGGGCTTCTCCATATCGGAAATTCCAGGACGGCCCTCTTCAATTTTCTCTTTGCAAAACGGCATCAAGGAACATTTGTTCTCCGCATTGAAGATACGGATGTAGAGAGATCGACCGAACCCTCCATAGATCGGATCGTAGAAGATCTCCAATGGTTGGGGATCTCCTGGGAAGAAGGTCCTGACCGAGAGGGACCCTTGGGTCCTTATCGTCAATCCCAACGGATATCCATATATCGTGAATTCGCCGATAGGCTATCTCAAGAAGGAAAAAGTTATAAGTGTTTTTGCTCTGAAGAGAGGCTCGAAAAACTTAGAAAAGAACAACTCTCCAAAGGAAAGATGCCCCGCTATGACGAACGATGCCGTTCCCTCTCTGCAGCAGAGATCACCGGGATGGAATCTTCTGGACTCCACCCGGTCATCCGATTTCACGTGGGAAGAGGGTCGATCCTTTTCGAAGATCTCATCCATGGAAAGATGAATTTCGATTCTGCTGGGATCGGCGATTTCATCATTGTCCGTTCAGATGGAATGGCCGCTTATAATTTTGCCTGTGTCGTTGATGACCATTTGATGGACATCACGCATGTCATCCGAGGGGAAGACCATCTCTCCAACACGCCCCGACAGATCCTCCTTTATCAGGCGCTGAGCTGGCAACCTCCTCTCTTTGCTCACCACCCTCTGATCCTTGGACCGGACCGCTCTCCATTGAGCAAACGCCATGGCGCTACAGCGGTTTCCCAATACCGAGAAGAAGGCTTTTTGCCAGAGGCCATCGAGAACTATCTCGTTCTTTTGGGCTGGACGCCTCCTTCTGGCCAAGAAACCCTTTCTTTGGAAAAAATGGTAGAGGAATTTTCCATTCAAGATGTTTCAAGAAGTGCGCCTGTTTACAACCGCAAAAAATTGGAGTGGCTGAACAGTACCTACATCCGGGCGAAAGATGAAGGACAGCTTTCCAAACTCCTGATTCCTTATCTCCAAAAGTCTGGTATACGGATCGATCAAACCAATCCTCAATGGCTAAACCAAATATTAGAGCTCTTAAAAGAGAACTTGGTCGTCCTTTCACAGGTGGAACAATATCTGGGTATCTTCTTCGATGAAAAATTCTTCTTCGAGGATGGAGCCAAAGCCATCCTCCAAGATCCCAGAAATCGAGAGACCCTGGGTTCAGTGCTCAGATTTTTGGAAGACTCCTCAGACATCAGATCGGAGGAACAGGACCCTCTGCTGTCTCAATTGGAAAAAAAGACAGGGCGGAAGGGAAAAGACCTTTATGCTCCCCTCCGGGCGGCGGTGACTGGAAAAACCAAGGGACCCGAGTTGGTTAAAACACTCCCTCTCCTCGGAAAGGAAAGGATCATCAGACGTATAAGAATCGCTCTGGAGCTTTCTTAAAGGAAACAATATCGAAACCCGAACCAGACTTATTATGAGGAATACATCGCCTTTGAGCCATGAAAATAGAACCACTCCCCTCCCCCTTGACGGGGGAGGGCGTGGGTGGGGGTGGTATCATCTTAAATCCACCCCCCACCTGAATCCTCCCCCACGAGGGGGGGGAGGTCTTTCTTAAATTTTTCATTCCACAATCCGCAATTTATGAGGACGAATCTATGACCATTCGCATCCATAATACTCTGACCGGAAAAAAAGAAGAATTTGTTCCCCTCCAAGAAAAAAAGGTGGGGATGTACGTCTGCGGGGTGACGGTCTACGACCTCTGTCACATCGGTCATGCCCGCTCTGCGATCGTCTTTGATACGATCTATCGCTATTTTCGATATCGGCAATATGACGTGACCTTCGTCCGAAACTTTACCGATATTGATGATAAGATCATCAAGAAGGCGAATGAGGAGGGTGTGGATTGCAAAACCATTGCGGAGAAATATATCGGTGAATTTAATATGGACATGGGAAGGCTGGGTTTAGAAAAACCTTCGGTCGAACCAAGAGCCACAGAGCACATCCCGGAAATGATCCAGCTCATCTCCGCCCTCGTTGAAAAAGGATTTGCCTACCCGGGCGGAGGGGATGTCTTCTTCTCCGTAGAGAAATTTAAAGATTATGGGAAACTCTCCAACAGGAACCTGGAGGATATGCAAGCGGGTGCCCGGGTGGATATTGATGAAAGAAAGGAAAACCCTCTTGACTTCGCCCTCTGGAAAGGCAGCAAGCCCGGGGAACCTTTCTGGGAAAGCCCCTGGGGAAAAGGAAGACCGGGCTGGCATATCGAATGCTCTGTGATGAGCCAGAAATACCTGGGAGAAACTTTTGATATCCATGGGGGTGGAAGAGACCTCACCTTCCCTCACCATGAGAATGAAATTGCTCAATCCGAAGGGGCTACCGGAAAACCCTTTGTCCGGTATTGGATTCATAATGG
>CAYGWV010000149.1:0-3833 GCA_964353925.1 uncultured Syntrophaceae bacterium
GGGGATTTCCAAAAAACCGCCCAGGCTCCAGATGCCATTATGGTTATCACCAGGATATAAAGCAAAACGGGAATCAGCATGGACCTTAAATGAGGACGCAGCCAGAAAAAAATAAAAGCACTCATACCAAACATGATTAACAGCCCCGTTGAAATCCAATAGGAGATTTGGATGAGAGATAAAAAACTAAAGATGGAAAAAACATGCCCAACCAAAGAAGCGACCAGCCCTCCCATAAACGCTTTTTCCTGGGGCAGAGCCAGACACACATCGCCGATTAGACAAAAAATCAAACCAATAAAGAGATAATGATAATAGGCTGGAACCGAATGAGGCTGCAGTAGCGCGGTAATGACGAAGAGCAATGAAAGAATGGACTTCACGATTAATAAAGGCATTCTATCTTTCTTTTTCTCATAATAAAGTAACACAAACAACAAAATGATACCCAAAATGATAATAAAAACATTAATCATACTCGATCCCCCGCATTGCCCTTATATAGCAAGAGTCTATAAAACCCATAGGAAGGAGTCAACAGGAATTGGTAGATGGAATATATTTAGGATAAGATTTAGGTTAAGGTTGAGAGGAGATGAGAAAACTGTAGCGCCCCCATTTATTGCCTGCCTGCGGTAGGCAGGGGGGCGAAAGAGGTTGGAATCTATAGTTGCTTCATCTTTGTAAATTCAGCGACCTTGAGGCGGTTGAGAGCTCGAAGCAAAGCCAATCTTGCTCGATCAATATCCATATCCGGGGTTTTGTCAGCCATCCGCTTTTCCGCTCTCTCTTTTGCCGCCTGCGCCCGAGCGACATCGATCTCTTCAGGGTGCTCCACCGCATCGGCCAAGAGGATTACTTTTCGCCCATCTGTCATGAGAAAGCCGCCACTGGTGGAAAACGTCAATGCTTCTCCATTTTCCCGGGTTACCTTGATGGCTCCTGGTTTAAGGCTTGACACAAAGGGAGTATGATTGACTAGGATGCTGAAATAGCCCTCTGCCCCGGGGGCGTTGACAGACCTGATCACCTCGCTAAAGGCCACTTTCTTCAGGGTTACGATGTCCAGAGTGAATTGCCCTTGTTCCATTTTCTCATTTCAGATTGAAGATTTTATATTTTCGAATCTACAATTTGCAATCTGCAATTTATGATGAATGCGTTCCTTCTCCTAGCCGTTTTGCCTTCTCGATGACCTCCTCAATGTTTCCGACCATATAAAAAGCCTGCTCGGGAAGATCGTCATGTTTTCCCTCAAGGATTTCCTTGAATCCACGGATCGTTTCAGGCAGGGGGACATATCTTCCCCGGGCACCGGTAAACTGCTCGGCCACAAAGAAGGGTTGGGAAAGAAATCTCTGAATCCTTCTTGCCCTGGCGACGATCAGTTTGTCCTCCTCTGAAAGTTCCTCCATTCCAAGGATGGCGATGATATCCTGAAGTTCTTTATAGCGTTGGAGGACCTGCTGGACACCACGGGCAACCCGATAATGATCCTCGCCTACGATGCGAGGGTCAAGAATTCTTGATGTGGAATCCAAAGGATCGACAGCGGGATAAATCCCCAATTCAGCCAGTTGCCGCGATAACACGGTTGTTGCATCTAAATGGGAAAAGGTAGTGGCTGGTGCTGGGTCAGTGAGGTCATCTGCAGGAACATAGATGGCCTGGACGGATGTGATGGATCCTCTTTTGGTCGAGGTGATCCGTTCCTGAAGTTCGCCCATCTCTGTTGAAAGTGTTGGCTGGTATCCGACGGCTGAAGGCATTCGACCGAGCAGAGCGGAGACCTCAGCGCCTGCCTGGACAAAACGGAAGATATTATCGATAAATAGGAGGACATCCTGGCCTTCTTCATCCCGGAAATATTCTGCCTGGGTGAGGGCAGAGAGACCTATCCGAAGCCTTGCTCCTGGTGGTTCGTTCATCTGACCAAAAACGAGAACGGTCTTTTGAATAACCCCGGATGCCTTCATCTCGAGCCAGAGGTCATTTCCTTCCCTGGTTCTTTCGCCCACACCACCGAAAACAGAAAACCCTCCGTGCTCTGTGGCAATGTTTCGAATCAGTTCCATGATCAAAACGGTCTTTCCCACGCCTGCGCCACCGAAGAGGCCGACCTTCCCGCCTTTGGCATAGGGTTCAAGAAGATCGATCACCTTGAGGCCTGTTTCAAAGACCTGATTCGAAGGGACCTGTTCTTCAAAAGGTGGCGGGGGACGGTGGATAGGATATCGTTTTTTTGCCGGGCAGTCGCCTAATTTATCAATCGTCTCTCCAAGGAGATTAAAAACCCTACCCAGAGTCTCTTTTCCTACGGGCATGGTGATCGATTCTCCAGTATCCACTGCATCCATTCCGCGGACCAATCCATCGGTTGTGGACATTGCTATACAGCGCAAGACATTTTCGCCTAGATATTGGGACACTTCGATGATTAATTTTGTCCCATCGGGTCTGTCAATTCGGATCGCATTGTATAAGGCCGGTAATTCTTCAGCGAAGAATTCCACATCCACTACTGGACCGATGACTCTAAGAACTTTTCCAACCTTCAATGTCCTACCTCCTTCTATGGAATGTGGATCGTAGAATGTGGATCGTGGAAAATGATCTTGTTAAACTCCACTTTCAACCTTCTACATTCCACTTTCTTATTTCCCTTTCTGTTTGGCGTACCGGAGGGCTTCTGCTCCGGTGGTCACCTCCAAGAGCTCTTTGGTGATGGAAGCCTGTCGGGCCTTATTGAAACTCAGGGTGAGAAAAGAGATCATCTCTTCAGCATTTTCTGTGGCTGATTTCATTGAGACCATCCGGGCACCCTGCTCGCTGGCGACGGACTCGACCAGACCATTGTAAATCTGGGCCTCGAGATATTTTGGAAGCAAGAGAGACATGATCTCTTCTGGGTCGGGTTCGAAAAGTGGCTCTCCTTTTATACCGCCCCCTGTTTTAAGAACCTCTGATTTCTCGAGGGGCAATAACTTCATCGTCATGGGTCGCGTATTCATGGCAGACTGATAGCGGGTGTAAATTAAGTCCACCTCATCGTAACGTCCTTCTTCAAAACCCCTGATGACGACTCCGGAGATCTCCTTCACCTCCTGAAGGGTGATATCTTTTGAGATTTGGAGAAGTGTGTGGTCAATCGGATATTTTTTCCTTCTGTAAAAGTCATACCCCTTCTTCCCAATGAGGATGAGGCGAAGTTCCTTATCAGAAAAATGATCGAGGAATTTTTGGGCGTGATTGAGGACATTCGCATTATAGCCGCCGCAGAGCCCTTTATCTGCAGTGATAAGGACGAGGCCAATCTTCCTGACTTCGCGCTTGATGAGAAGGGGATGGCGGATCGAAGAAAGGGAGGGAGCAAGGGTTTCCATGAATTCTTGGATCTTCTGGGCATAGGGCCTTGCAGAACGGAGACGATCCTCAGCCCGTTTGAGGCGTGAGACAGCGATCATCTGCATCGCGCGGGTGATCTGCTGAATGCTGATGACACTTCGAATCCTTCGCTTGATTTCTCTAGTTCCGAGCATATTCTAAATTACCAATGGAATTTCCCCTCCCCTGGCGGGAGGGAAGCTGTGAAAAACTCACGCTGTATTCGTCTCCCCCGTGAGCACCGCGGTCCAGAGCATTTTTACCCCCTTGAAAACACTGGATTCCGGCTTTCGCCGGAATGACGTGAAACAGCATCAGACCAATTTTTTCACAGCTTAAGGGGCGGGAGGGGAGGGGGACTTAATCTATTCACCCTCACCCCAACCCTCTCCCGTCAAAGGAGAGGGGTTAAAAATTATGATTAGGTCGAAACAAAGTTTTTCTTATAC
>CAYGWV010000150.1:0-2496 GCA_964353925.1 uncultured Syntrophaceae bacterium
TTTTATCGCCGGTGGTTCGCTCTTTTTTGCCTTAGGGGTTCTCTTTGGATATTTTGTTGCGATCCCCGTCGGTTTTAAGTTTCTCTTAGGTTACGCCACTGATGTCATTAAACCCATGCCGAGCATGAAGGAGTACCTCTCTTTCAGCATTAAGTTCTTGCTGGCCTTCGGTCTGGTTTTCGAATTTCCCGTGGTTTTAGTCCTTCTCGCGAAGATTGGAATCATTGATGCAAAGATGTTGGCCCGGCAGAGGAAATATGCCATCCTCCTCATCTTCGTCTTTGCAGCGGTCATGACCCCACCCGATATCATTTCTCAGGTGCTCATGGCCCTTCCTCTCATGGGGCTCTACGAGTTGAGCATCCTACTTTCTAAGATTTTTGGGAAAAAGTCTGCACCGGTTCCTTCCGAAGGGGATGGGAATAAAGTAGAGTCCCCTGCTCCCACTTAATCCATTATGGCTGAATCTTCTTACAAGATCACGCGATGGCCTGAGAAGGAGAGACCCAGAGAAAGGCTCCTTCAGCATGGTCCTCAACTCCTCGCCGAAGCGGAGCTCTTAGGTATTTTACTTGGGAAAGGGACAAGGAAAAAGACGGCCGTTGATCTGGCCAGGGAACTCCTGGATCAATACGAATCTCTTCAGAAGCTTTTCTCCCGCTCGCCTTCTGAGCTGATGAAGGTCAAGGGCATTGGATCTGCCAAAGCGGCAACACTCTCTGCTGCCTTTGAATTGGTGAGAAGGATTCAATCCCAGGGTCCTATTGCTAAAATATCTCTTAAACGATCTTCGGATGTGGCAAACCACTATCTCCCCTTGATGAGGGACTTAAGGAAAGAGGTTTTCAAAATCCTTCTTCTCAACCGGGCGAATCGCTTCATTCGGGATGTGACGATCTCGGAAGGAACACTCGAGGCAAGCATTGTTCACCCCAGAGATGTTTTTCGCGAGGCCATCTTGGAACCTGCCTCAGGGATCATTTTGATCCACAATCACCCGAGTGGAAATCCGAGCCCCAGCGAAGAGGATCTCCGGATCACCAAACAATTAGTAGAGGCGGGTCGACTTTTGGGGATTAAGGTTTATGATCATATCATCCTGGCAGGAGAGAGTTATCGGAGCCTCGCCGATGATGGACTAATTTAAATGCGGATTTCGAAATGCGGAATTCGGAATGGAGGGTCATGAGTCTAAACTCCGCAATCCGCAATCTGCATTCTGCAATATGAAAATGCGCGTTCTGGTCACAGATGGGCACTTTAGAAAAACATTGGCGGTGGTTCGATCCCTGGGTCAGAAAGGGGTCCAGGTCACGGTTGGAGAACGAACCTTCCTCAATACGTCCTTCTTCTCAAAGTATTGTGCCAGGCGTCTCGTCTACCCTTCCCCACGACAAGCCCCAAATCAATTTATTGAATTTTTTCTAAAAGAGATTAAAAAAAACCACTACGATTGCCTCTTCCCCATGGAAGAGGAGACGCTTCTTTTGTTGGTAAAATATCATTCGGAGATATCCAAGCATACTTACCTCCTCAGCCCTGATTTGAAGAAGATTGAATTTGTCCGAGATAAAAAAAACCTGATGGAGTTTGCAGAGAAAATAGGTATTCCTGCCCCTAGAACCTTTCATGTCGTCCCCTCCCTTTCCGTCCCCCTGGAGAGGGGAGGGGAAGGGAAGGCAGTTTCCTCCCCATTCCAAGAGGAAGGAATCAGCGGTGCTCTATCCCTCTCCCCTCGGTTTCGAGTCGCAACGACTGGTGGGAGAGAGGGGGGTGAGTGGGAAAGTCTTTCTTCGATACCGCTTCCAGCGGTCATCAAGCCCCGGATTAGTTCCGGATCCTTTGGCATCGTCTACGTGAAAAAAAGGGAGGATCTCATTCCGTCTTATCAAAGCGTCCACGAACGATTTCCTTTTCCAATCGTTCAGGAATGGATTCCGGATGGAGGGGGAGTCTATGGTTTCTCTGCCCTTTTTGACGAGGCTTCAAATGTGAGGGCTGCCTTTGTTCATAAAAAATTGAGGATGTATCCAGTTCAGGGAGGTCCCAGCACATTGGGGGAAGGGATTGAGCATCCCCAGATCATGGAAATGGGCCTCTCCCTCCTTAAATCTTTAAATTGGGTAGGAGTGGGCATGGCTGAATTCAAAGTCGACCCCAGGGATGGGGTTCCAAAACTGATGGAGGTCAATCCCCGTTTTTGGGGGTCATTGCAGCTGGCCATTGTTTCCGGGGTCGATTTTCCGTATCTGATTTTGAGGATGGCCAAGAGGGAAAGTTTCGAACCCATTCTTCACTATACGGTGGGAAAGCGCTTTCGCTGGCTGCTCTTGGGTGACATTCTGCATTTTCTTTACAATCCCAATCGTTTTCATCTCCGTCCCTCCTTCTTCCATTTCTTTGACCCCAATACCTCCTATGATATCATTTCAAAAGATGATCCGCTTCCACTTTTGGGGTCGGTGGCAACCTTTTCTACCTTCCTCTATGACCCGG
>CAYGWV010000151.1:0-6157 GCA_964353925.1 uncultured Syntrophaceae bacterium
TTCGTTTCCCATCCTCTGTTTCTAAGATCAAGGCTCCATCTGAATCCACATTGATCGCTGTGCCGGCGAGTGTCTCCCCGAAGGAAGTGATTTTGACCCGTCTCCCCTTGATGTGAGCCCGGCCTCTCCAGGCCTTCAGGATAACAGCGCCGCCTTCATTTATAAAGATCGAATACCATCTTTCCAGTTCCTGCAAAAAAAACTGGAGAAAGACTTTTCTCGAGATCGTCTGTCCCATTTCTATCTTTAGCGAGGTGGCGACAGTCCGAATCTCTTTTGAAAACGTGTTCTCGTCCGTATTGAGATTAACCCCAATCCCTAAAATCACAAAATAGATGCGGTCAATTTCCGAATGGATTTCATTCAGGAGTCCGGCTACTTTTCGATCTCGGAGAAGAATATCATTGGGCCATTTGATCAACGGAAGGAGTCCGGAAAACTCCCGGATGGCGTCTGCCGTAGCGACGGCCGCCATCAATGTGATGAGGGAGGCTTGATGAGGTGAAATTTTTGGCCGGAGGATGACAGAAAGATAAAGATTTAAAAAAGGGGGAGAGAACCATTGCCTTCCCAATCTCCCTTTCCCTTTCTCCTGCGATTCCGAAATAACGATCTCTCCTTCCTCCGCACCATCGAGAGCCAACTGATACGCTTTAGCGTTCGTTGAATCAAGCGTATCGAAATAGTGGATTGTTTTTCCTATCCATTTTGTCTTCAGAATGGGTTTGATTTCAGATGGCGTGAGAAGATCGGGCGATCCAATCAAACGGTACCCTGAACGGGTCGAAGCTTCAATCTCATAGCCAAGCGCCCTGAGCCTTTGGATTCTCTTCCATACGGCCGTCCGGCTCACCCTCAAATGACGACTGATCTCCTCCCCGGAAAGAAAGGCTGCAGGGTCTTCTCGTAGGAGCTGAAGAATTTCTTCATCCATGAGCTTCTCTTACATTTGTCATGTAGATTTGTCATTCCTGCGAAAGCAGGAATCCATCCCCTGCCAAAAATCCTTCTGGATTCCCGCTTGCGCGGGAATGACAGGATAAAGATTTTTTAAAAATCTAAAATATCACAAAATTTTAGATTTGAACTTTGGATTTTGTCATTTGACATTAATGGTCAATTAATCATTTTGTCATAACGGGAAAATTGCATGGAGAAGGTTCCTCTTCCCTGGGTGAGAGATCGTAAATCGGTTGAATAACCAAACATCCGGGTGAGGGGGGAGATGGCACTGATCATCGTGACCTTCCCCTTTGGGGCAATCGCCTCGACAGAACTCTTTCGCGCCTTCAAATCCCCTACCACTTCACCCATGAACTCCTCAGGAACGATAATACTGACCTCCATCATCGGCTCCATGAGAACGGGTTGGGCCTTGCGACAACCTTCTCGCAGGGCATTGGAGGAAGCAATCTTGAGCGCCAGTGGAGAGGGATGGACGGGATCGATATTGGCTTTTAGCAATGTGACTCGCAGGTCGGTCATCGGATAACCCAAAATCACTCCCACCGTGGAAGACTCTCGAATTCCTTCTTCAATTGAGAAAAGCCCTTCGGCGGGCAGCGTTCCTTCCGGCACCTCCGAATGAAACTCGATTCCCTTTCCCCGTCCGTTGGGTGAAATCCGCAAAAAGACCTCTCCGAAATGTTTAACCTCGTCCATCTCCTTCATAAATTTGGCCGTGGCCTCTACCTCTTTTTCTATCGTCTCTCGATAGACGACCTGAGGTCTCCCCACATTCACTTCCAAGTGATATTCGGTCAGAAGGCGATTGACCAACACATCCAGATGCAACTCCCCCATTCCTGAGAGGATCGTCTGGCCGGTATCTTCATCCAGATTGACATGGAAGGTGGGGTCTTCTTCACTCAACTTCTCGAGAGATTCGGTCAGTTTCTCTTCATCCTTGCTTGTCTTGGGCTCCACCGCAATGGACATGACAGGTTTATTAAAGTCGATGAGCTCGAGGAGAATCGGGCGATTCCGATCGCACAGAGTGTCTCCGGTGGTCGTTTCCTTTAATCCCATCACCGCTACCAGCTCTCCTGCCTTCGCTTCTTCCACGCGAGCGCGCTGGCGGGCATGCATCTGAAAGATCCTTGAGATCTTTTCACCCCTCTTCAAACGCGGATTATAAACCTCCGTTCCCACTTTGAGCACACCGGAGTAAATTCGGACATAGACTAATTTCCTGCCCTCATCCATCATCACCTTGAAGGCTAAGGCGGCGAAGGACTCCTCATCCTGAGCCATTCTGACCTCCCGTTCTCCTGTCACAGGACTCGTCCCCTCCACCGGTGGAATATCGAGGGGAGAGGGAAGATAGTCCACAATGGCATCCATCAGGGGCTGAATTCCCTGATTTCTCAATGCGGCACCGCAGAGGACGGGCACGGCCCTCATCGAAATGGTGGCTTTCCTGAGGGCTTCCTTCAATTCAGATTCTGAAATCTGTTCTCCATTGAGATACTTTTCCGTCAGAGGCTCGTCCAGCTCGGCGATGGATTCGATCAGCCTGGACCGATAGAGGGCGGCCTCTTTCTCCATATCCTTGGGAATAGAAATCTCTCTGAATTCGACCCCCAGGCTTTGTTCATCCCAGACGATTCCTTTGGACCGGATAAGGTCTAGCACTCCAATAAACCGGTCCTCTGTCCCGATGGGGATTTGTATGATCAGGGGATGGGCTCCAAGACGCTCAGCCATCATCTTCACCGTCCCGAAGAAATCCGATCCAATGCGATCCATCTTGTTGACGAAGGCCATCTTCGGAACCCGATATTTATCTGCCTGGTGCCATACGGTCTCGGATTGGGGCTCCACTCCTTCGACTGCACTGAAGATTGCAATGGTCCCATCCAGCACACGCAACGAACG
The DNA here is from genome assembly GCA_964353925.1 of uncultured Syntrophaceae bacterium. GTDB lineage: Bacteria > Desulfobacterota > BSN033 > BSN033 > UBA1163 > CAVQFR01. The sequence goes on from CAYGWV010000151.1 coordinate 2,878, forward strand.
TTCTACTTCAATCGTGAAATCGACATGACCAGGAGTATCAATAATATGAAGGGTGCTCCTCTTCCATTCGACCGTCGTGACGGCAGAGGTGATGGTAATTCCCCTCTGCTGCTCTTGTGGCATCCAATCCATGGTGGCCGTTCCGTCATCCACTTCTCCCATGCGGTGGGTCTTCTTCGTATAAAAAAGGACCCTTTCAGTGACAGTGGTCTTTCCCGCATCGATGTGGGCCATAAACCCAATATTTCTGGTCCGGGCAAGCCGTTTCTCTCCAGCCATCTCTCTTCTCAATATTTGGACAAAAATATATCTTGGCAATATTAAAGAGATTTTTAGGAAAAGTCAACCCTTTGACGGCCCAGCATCAATGTCTGAGCTTACTCGGGCCCCTGCCCTGCCTACCGCAGGCAGGGGCTAACCCTAAGCGGGGATTAACACCTTGTCCTAAAAGGGATGGCCCGGACCAGCCCAAGAGTCAAATTCTCCTTGACAAATCGGCCCTTTTATGTTCTATAATGTGATTTAAGAGATAGAAAATGTTTAACTTTTGCTCCTTTTATTTTTATTTTCGCAAGGGTCACCCGTAAATCCGATCCCGATGGCGGGATGGAAGCCATGGGTGACCATTCAGGCCCCATGGCTTTTTCTTTTTGAGGGCCATAGGGGCACAGCCTTATGGCTTTTTTTATTTCTTATAGGAGAGAGCGGGGAGTTCAAGAAAGGAGATTTCAAGCATGGCCATTTCAAGGAAGGTGAAGAACTCATTGAATGGCGCCTCCTGGGTTAGGCAGATGTTCGAAGAAGGGGAGGTGATGAAAAGACTTTATGGTGAACAAAACGTCTTTGATTTTTCCCTGGGGAATCCTAATCTCGAACCCCCTGAATCCCTGAAGAAGGCACTGAAAGCCCTTGCCGATCGCCCGATCCCAGGAATGCATCGTTATATGGAGAACAGCGGATACAGTGAGACGAGAAAGGTGATCGCCGAGTATCTGAAAGAGGAATCCGGACTCCCTTTTGATGAAAAGCATGTCGTGATGACAGTGGGTGCTGCCGGTGGACTGAATATTGTCTTAAAGGCAATCTTAGATGAAGGAGAGGAGGTCATCGTCCCTTCCCCTTACTTTATGGAATTCAGATTTTATATCGAAAATTGTGGCGGTCAAATGCGATTGGTCGACACCCGTCAGGACTTTTCGCTCGACCTGTCGGAGATTGAAAAAGCGATCGGAGATAAGACCAAGGCCATCCTGATCAATTCACCCAATAATCCAACGGGCGTTGTTTATGATCAAGGATCTATCGGAAAATTGGGGGAGTTGTTAAAAAGGAAAAGTCGGGAGCTTGGAAAAACGTTATACCTCATTACGGACGAAGCTTACAGGCGAATCGTCTTCGATCAGATTCGGCTTCCCATTGCCTTTCACCACTATCCCCATACGATTCGCGTGACCTCCCACTCCAAAGATCTCTCTCTCGCAGGAGAGAGGATCGGCTATATTGCCGTGAACCCCCTTTGTGAGGAAGTTGACGAGTTGATTTCCGCGATTGTCTTTGCTCTCCGGACTCTCGGCTTCGTCAATGCCCCCGCATTGATGCAGAGGCTGGTCGCTCCCCTCCAAAGGAATTCGGTCAATATTAGAGAATACGAGGAGAAACGGGATCTCTTTTACAATTCCTTAATCTCATTTGGGTACGACGTCGTAAAACCTCAGGGGGCTTTCTACCTCTTTCCAAGAGCCCCCATCGAAGACGATCTAGTCTTTGTCAAAGAACTTCAATCAAAAAGAATCCTGACTGTTCCGGGGAGAGGTTTTGGAAAACCGGGTCATTTCAGAATTGCGTATGCGGTGGACAAGAAGGTGATTGAAGCAGCCCTCCCTGGATTTAAGGAAGGTGCGGAAAAATACGGATCAGAAAAAAGATAGATAGAACCTTGCCGACTTGGACCAATTTGAATTGATGAAGCACCGGAAGCGGTCCGTGGAGAGTCAGAGTTCCTCGTACCCGCCATCTGAAAATTCGAATACGAGCAGATCAATAATTCAGTCCCCCGTCCAATACGCGCCACATTACCCCTGTTAGAAAACACGAGTGTCAGGAAAAGGGGGATGCCTGAAATTCCTCAGACAGCTTAAAAATCAATAGAAAGACTCAAGAAGGTTCCGTCAATCAATCTCTCAATGGCTCAAACCCCTCACCAAATGAACCGCAATTCTTTGTCCGAGAGATCTGGAAGGAATCATATCTTGGTCTGCAAGATCTTTTTTAGATTAATTTTCCACATCCCTTTTTCAAAGGGCATCCGATAGGTCTCTGTACGAAATTTCGTCTCCCCTCCTCTGGTGGGTTTCAAGCCTATTCTTACTGTGGCAAAGGCGAGGGTGGCACCCTCGACATCGACTTGGATGTCCCGGAGAGTCTCCCACGAAGAAGCTAATCCTATTCCTTTCTTCCTCATCCCGTGCTCAAAATCTTCTCTACTAATGGCTCTTCGGCTTTTTTGATCTCCACGATCATACAATTCATTGTATTTCCCGTCTTTCCACAGGGAAAGGATCGTTTTAACGGATTCGACCACATCGCCTTCGATCCTGTTTTTATTGATCTTTTCCTTTTCTTTCACTGCAAGCCGGTCTTTTGCCCCTTTTCCATTTTGTTCTCTGAACTTCACCTTCTCTTCTGGTCCTTTGGCTTCTTCCGGCACGGATTTCTTTTCAATTTGCTCTCTGTATTTTTCGGGTACACTCGATCCATCTTCTGAAAAATGGACCGTTCCTTTTTCATCAACCCATTTGTAAACCTCCTTTGCATCAGAGGGGGAAACCGCAGGCAACAAAATCAGGGCTCCAATAAGAACCCAGGCTCTCATCACCTTTCGCACCATGATCGTTCCTCCAAAAATGAAATGAATTCTCCTCCTCTTCTTAAATAGCATGGATGGGAGAAAGGGCGAAGCCTTTTTTTATTCTTATTAAATAAGAAGATGAAGATGACAAACAGAATCAATACGAATGATGCTCGATTGGAAAAAACCCCTCGATTACAAATGCGTCCACACTCTTTACCCCGGAGAGCAGATACAACCGTCCCTTTTAACTCAGTCATTTCACTAAGAAGGGGTCTCATGTTTTCGGGTGAATGAAAACATTGTTTGATTTGTACCGTGTATGTTGTCGTTTTGACCCCGTTTCCTTCCACTTTTCACAAAGTCCCTTCTCGATCATGTGTCAAGATTCAAGCGCAGGCCACGATCAGACCTTGCCTAATTTTCCAGTTG
>CAYGWV010000152.1:0-4934 GCA_964353925.1 uncultured Syntrophaceae bacterium
GGCATACGGCCTCGAGCTATCCCGATGTATTGGCTGTAGGAGATGCGTCTATGCCTGTGTGAAAGAAAATAATCACTCGCGCCATGATCCTCAACTTCAGTGGATCAGGGTTCTCAGACTCAAAAGAGGAAACCTGATCAATCTTGAACACTCTGAACATTACTATAACCCTGACCTGGTTCCAGAAAAGGGATTTATCTATCTCCCCGTTCAGTGTCAGCAATGCCAGGAGCCTCCCTGCGTGAAAGTATGTCCTGTCCACGCCACCTGGCAAGAACCCGATGGTATCGTCGTGGTTGATTATAACTGGTGCATCGGTTGCAGGTACTGCATCGCAGCCTGCCCCTATAAGGGGAGAGTCTTCAACTGGGCGGAGCCAAACATTCCAAAAGAGGAGATCAATCCCTCTGTCCACTATCTCGGAAACCGACCCAGAATGAAGTGTGCCGTGGAAAAATGCACCTTTTGTATCCAGCGGGTAAGACAGGGTCGGTATCCTGCCTGTGTGGAAGCCTGTCCCACAGGGACGAGGAAATTTGGCAATCTTCTCGATCCAAACAGCGAAATGCGTTATATCATCGACCGCAAGCGGGTCTTCCGGCTCAAAGAAGATTTAGGGACAGAACCGAAGTTTTATTACTTCTTTGAAGCATAGAAAAGCACATGGAAAAGTTCCGGGAAACGTTGAATGAGACATTGCATTTTTACAGGAGGACCTTGACCCTTGTGGCAAAGGGGAGCAAGTTGTACTATGCCTGGTGTTTCTCCCTCATGGCAATTATCGTCGTGGGCTTCCTATTCTATTTGAAGCAGCACGATGTCGGGTTAATCGCAACAAACATGAATGACCAGGTCTCCTGGGGGCTCTACATTGCCAATTTCACCTATCTGGTCGGGGCTGCGGCAGCCGCGGTTCTGCTGGTCATTCCGTCCTATGTCTACCATTTCAAACCGATCAAAGAGATCGTCGTTCTTGGGGAACTCTTCGCCGCGTCCTCCATCGTGATGGCCATCCTCTTTGTGATGGTGGACCTGGGTAGGCTTGACCGGTTCTGGCACATGATTCCTTTTATTGGGTCGATGAACTTTCCCCAATCGCTTTTGGCCTGGGATGTCCTTGCTCTCAACGGTTATTTATTCCTGAATCTTCTTATCCCGATCTATCTTTTAGTCAAATTCTATTACCGGAAAGAACCCAACTGGAAATTTATCCTTCCTTTCATCTTACTCTCTATCCCAATGGCGGTCGCTATTCACACCGTCACAGCCTTCCTGTATAATGGCCTTCCCGCCCGTCCCTTCTGGAATGCCTCGATCCTTGCTCCGAGGTTTCTGGCCAGCGCCTTCTGTTCAGGGCCTGCCATGATTATTATTATTTTTCAGATCATCCGAAAGGTATCCACATCCAAAATAGAGATCGAAGATGAGGCCCTATTCAAGATTTCAGAGCTGATTGCCTATGCCATGTTTCTCAACCTTTTCCTTCTCTCCGCTGAGATATTTAAGGAGTATTATTCTCAAACGGTCCATATTGCATCCTTTAAATACCTGTTTGAAGGTCTCCATGGCCACAAGCAGCTTGTGCCCTGGATATGGGCGGCGATGACGATGAATGTCATCGCATTTATCATCTTTCTGATTCCTCAAACCCGGAAGCGAATAACCACCTTGAATTTGGGCTGTTTGCTCACTATCATCGGGGTGTGGATTGAAAAAGGGCCCGGCTTTGTCATACCCGGATTTGTCCCGGATCCTCTGGGCGAGATTGTTCAATATCTTCCTAATTCCTTGGAGCTCATGGTCTCCTTCGGCATCTGGGCGACGGGGCTCCTCATCTTCACCCTTTTGATGAAGGTGGCCATCCCTATTGAGACCGGGAAATTTACCCACACAGAATACGAAAAAGAAGTCATCGCATCAAGACCTTATTAATACGTTTGACGGGAAGGAGGTCCTTCCTTCTTTAGGGCAAAATTTTCTCTTTAAAAAATTCATTGCATTTCAGAAAAACTGCTGTTATAAGGGTCTTGGGGGGTAAATCAGAAAATAAAAGGTTCTAAGAATTGAAATCCTTCCTCATCGGATTGGCCACCGGGGTTGTGGTGGTTTCCCTTATCATCAGCCTCGGTCTTGGCTCCAAGGCCGACCAACCCATCCCATTCAATCATAAAAAGCACGTGGAACAAGGATTGGGGTGTGATGCATGTCACCGCTTCTTCAAAACCCAAACCTTTTCCGGAATACCTGACTTAGCCACCTGCCTTGAATGCCATAAAGAACCCGTTACCCAATCCTCACAAGAAGAAAAGATCAGACAATTTCAAAAAAAGGGACAAGAAATTCCTTGGAGACTGATATATGAACAACCGGACCACGTCTTCTTTTCTCATCGCCGTCATGTCGTTTTAGGAAAGATACCCTGTGCGACCTGTCACGGAGATGTTGGACAGAGTGAAAAACCTCCGACGAAGCCGTGGGTGAAGATGACCATGAATTGGTGTATGGATTGCCATACGAAGAACAAAGTGACGAATGACTGTTTGGCGTGCCATGTCTAAAAAAATGGAGTGATGGAGCAATGGAGTGTTGGCGTATTGGAAAAATTTGTCATAAGATCGATTCATTATTAACCCATTACTCCAGTACTCCAATACTCCAGTACTATATCACTCCATTATTTCAATTAGGAAAATGATGAAAATCAACCGAAGAGATTTCTTAAAGATGGGTGGGGGAGCAGGAGCTTCCATCGCCCTTGGAGGTGGTTTTTGGAAGTGGTCCCAATTCCCCACAGGTGAGAAAATCAATCTCCCGGGGATTGAAAAGTGGGTTTCCACGATCTGCGGCCAATGTACAGGCGGGTGCGGAATCTTGGTCAGAGTGATTGACGGATGGGCGGTCAACATCGCTGGAAACCCTCTTCACCCGGTGAATCGGGGAACCCTTTGCCCCAAAGGAATTGCAGGCCTTCAAGGTCTTTACGATCCAGACCGCATCCGATCTCCTCTGAAAAGGATAGGGAAAAGAGGGGAAGGTCGTTGGCAGCCCATCTCTTGGGATGAAGCCCTCCAAGCGGTCACCGACTCTTTAAAGGAACTTCGACGAAATGGAGATCCCCACCGGCTGGCTGTTTTGGGAGGCAAATACAGGGGGTTGATGAGATCCCTCTGGGAGCGTTTTTTGGAGGCTTTTGGTTCACCCAACTATATTGATCATCAGTTCCAGTGGGAAGGGACACCGAATGAAGGACTCCTCCTCACCCAAGGAATTTACTCGACGCCGGCTTATGATTTGGAAAATGTGCAATATCTCCTCTCTTTTGGCTCGGAACTCCTCGAATCCTTTTGGTCCCCTGTCCAGGCTCTGAGGGCTTACGGCTATTTCAGAAGAGGAAAGCCCGGACAGCGAGGAAAGCTGGTTCAAATCGATCCGCGCCTTTCTGTCACCGGTATCAAGGCAGATGAGTGGATTCCCATCCGACCTGGCGCAGAGGGAATCCTTGCTCTCGGCATTGCGCACATGATCATTAAAGAAGGTCTCTACAAAAAAGATTTTGTTTCCAGTCATACCTTTGGATTTGAAAGTTGGACCGACGAAAAGGGAAAGGAACACCTTGGCTTTAAAGAACTCGTGCTCTCTGAGTATGAACCGAATGTGGTCTCCCAAAAGACGGGGGTCCCCGTTGATACCATTATTCGCTTGGCCCGGGAATTTTCAACAAACCAACCTTCCCTTGCGATGGGTTATCGAGATCGCCCCTTCCACCAGATGGCCGTCTCTGTATTGAATGGATTGGCGGGCAGCATTGATGCGATCGGGGGAGTTTTGATTCCTCGAAACATTCCTTATCAAACCCTTCCTCCTTTTAAAGTGGACGCCCTTGCACAAAAAGGGATGGATCAAGAAAGGGTTGATGGAGGAAAGGGACTTCAGAAGGCAATGCATCAGCCTTACCTTTTCGCCAAAAATACGCTCTCGGGAAAACCCTATAAACCAAAGGTTCTTTTTCTTTACTATAGCAACCCTCTCTTTTCCAATCCCAAACCTGATCTGTTTGCAAAGGCTTTTGCTGAGATTCCTTTCATTGTCAGCTTCTCTCCATATATGGACGACAGTACTCATTTTGCAGACCTTATTCTTCCAGACCATACCTCCTTGGAGCGTTGGCAGGACGATCCTCTTTTCTTAAATAACGGGTTTCCCGTTCTTGGAATTCGTCAACCCGTCATTGGGCCTCTCTATCAGACCAGGGCCACGGGAGACGTCCTTCTCACCCTTGCGAGATCTTTAGGAGGAGAATTCAGAAATGCCCTTCCCTGGAATGATTTTAAAGAGGTGATGATCTACGGTCTGAAAGGCATCTTTGAGGCCAAACGAGGAGATGTCTTCGGCCCCCAATTTGATGAGGCCTGGATCCGTCTCCTTCAAAAAGGGGGATGGTCGGCTCCCTCCTTCAAGACCTTTGAAGAGTTCTGGAAATTAGTTCAGGAGAAAGGGGGGTGGTGGGATCCTCTTTATGATTTTGGAGAGTGGGACCGTGTCTTTCAAACCCCTTCCAAGAAATTTCAATTTTATGCTCAGGAATTGAAACGCATGCCCTTTTCTTCCCTCTCAAAAACGGGTGGGGATCCGAACCTTCTCCCTCATTGGGAAGAGCCAAAGAAGAGGAGCGATGAAAAAGCCTATCCTTTTCAACTTCATATTTTCAAAACGATGACCTTAACAGGAAGCAGAAATGCCAATCAACCCTGGCTTTCTCAGAGTGTTGGCCCCCATCTCATGGAAAGATGGGAAACGTGGATGGAGATGAACCCCCATACCGCAAAGGAACTGGGGATTTCAGACAGGGATTGGGTCTGGGTAGAATCGAATTTTGGAAAAATTAAAGTTAAGGCTAAATTATACCAAGGGGCAATGCCCCATGTTGTGAACAT
>CAYGWV010000153.1:0-10599 GCA_964353925.1 uncultured Syntrophaceae bacterium
GAGTGAAGCATGGGAACGACTCTATCACCTCTTTGGATTGCAAAAGGGAAAAATGATATTTTCTTATTGCCGAAAATGGCGAACCGTCATGGCCTCATCGCAGGCGCCACAGGCACAGGCAAGACAGTCACCCTCCGAGTATTGGCCGAACAGTTTAGTAAGATCGGTGTCCCAGTCTTCATGGCGGATGTAAAGGGTGATCTCTCCGGCTTGCCTTTCGCAGGAGGCGAAAATCCAAAAGTGGCCGAAAGGGTGGGCAAACTCGGCCTTAAAGAGTTTAGGTTTGAGAATTATCCGGTAACCTTCTGGGATATCTTTGGAGAACAGGGCCATCCGGTCCGCACCACCATTTCGGAGATGGGACCACTGCTTCTGAGTCGGATCCTTAGCCTCAACGAAATCCAGAGTGGTGTGCTGAGCATTACCTTCAAGATCGCGGACGACAACGGTCTCTTGCTTCTCGATCTCAAAGACCTGCGCGCCATGGCCCAGTTTGTGGGGGACAATGCGGAGCAGTTCAAGACCCAGTACGGCAATATCTCTGCAGCCAGCATCGGTGCCATCCAGCGGAGTCTTCTGACCCTTGAAGAACAAGGAGGAGACAAATATTTTGGAGAACCTGCCCTGAATATCGAAGACCTGATGCAGACCACATCGGACGGGAAAGGGATGATTAACATCCTCACTGCCGATAAGTTGATGCAATCACCCAGAATTTACGCTATCTTCCTGCTCTGGCTGCTCTCAGAACTTTTTGAGCAGCTCCCTGAGGTAGGCGACCCTCCGAAACCCAACCTGGTCTTCTTTTTTGACGAAGCCCATTTGCTGTTTGAAGACGTTCCCAAGGCCCTGGAAGAGAAGATCGAGCAGGTGGTGCGACTCATCCGTTCGAAAGGCGTGGGCATATACTTCATCACACAGAATCCCCTCGACCTTCCTGAAACAGTGTTGGGCCAACTGGGAAATCGGGTACAACATGCCCTTAGGGCTTTCACTCCCAAGGATCAGAAGAGCGTGAAGGTAGCTGCCGAGACTTTTCGCGCCAACCCAAAACTGAATGTCGTTAAAGCCATCACGGAATTGGGAGTTGGAGAAGCATTGGTATCCGTTTTGGACGAGAAAGGAACCCCAACCGTCGTGGAACGTGCACTGGTCTATCCCCCCCATAGCCGGCTGAGCCCCCTCACTCCGGAAGAGCGAACTCGGTTTGTTCGTGAATCGGTCGTATACGGCCATTACGAAAAGACCGTAGATCGTGAATCGGCATACGAGAAACTGAAAGCGAAAGCTGAACAGAGGAAGATGGACTCCCAGGAGGAAGCGGCTCAGAAACACCGGGCCGCTGAACCCAAGTCTCAGACAGAACAGCTGCTGGGGGCAGCCGTAAAGAGCGCAGCCCATGCCATTGGCAGCCAGCTCGGGCGCCAGATCATTCGGGGAGTGCTCGGCTCAATATTTGGAGGAGGCCGGAAGCGATAGGGGCAATTTTTACTCTTGACAATTCCTTTTTTATCGTCATATCATTTGAAAATCCCAATCAAGGAGGTCCATTATGAAACGTGCTTTGATCGTGATCGGTGTGATTTTAATCGTAGCAGCTTTTGCTTTTGCTCGCCCACCTAAGGCCGACTATCAGTGGACAGGGACTGTTCTGGAGGCAGATGGCGACCACCTCATTGTCGAAAAGGGAAAAGATAAGTGGGAGTTCGCGTATGACAAAGATACTAAGGTAGCAGGGACCCTGAAAGTGGGAGCCAAGGTTACCGTCAAGTATGTCATGAAGGCGACCAGTGTCGAAGCCAAGGAAGAGCCCGCTAAGAAAGGGGCGCCTACAAAAAAATAGCAAATGACTTTAAATTGGAATTCATTGGCGGCTCCATTTTGTGATCGGAGCCGCCAACAATCCAACACCCTTCTGCAACTCTACTTGATTTCTTTATTTACTACCAAATACCTCTTTGAGAAGGTCCGTGGTCCGGGCTGTTGGGTTTTTTCGGATTTTCTTCTCTTCATCGCCTACCATATGGAACAATCCATCGAGAGCCTTAGTGACCACATACTGGTCAAGGTCAAAACTTTCTTTCTTGACAAACGGAATGCTCTCATAGCGTCCAACCAGGTCTTTGTATTGTCGGGTTACCCCCACCTCACTCATCGAATTGGAAACGATTGGCTTGAATATATCTGTAAGTTTGTTTGTGGTTTTACCTTTAAAATACTCTGTGGCTGATGTGTCACCGCCGGACAAGATCTTTCGAGCATCGTCAAAACTCATCTCCCCAATGGCATCCCAGAAGATCTGTTTGGCGAAGGGAGATGCTTTTTCAGCAGAGCGATTCATACTCAGGACAAACTCATCGATCTGCTGACCATAACCCACTGCCCTCAACCCTTTTTCAAAGGTTTTAAGTTTCTCGGGCATCAGGATCTTGATCACCTGATTCAGGAAGTACCCGTCTGTATTTCCTGTCAAATTGACGGCGTTTTCAGTACCAATCTTCAATGCTTCTTTCAAACCGGAACCAATCTTTACATCGCTCAGTCCACTCTTTTCACCACCTCCTAGACTTTTGAAGATTTTATCCAATTGGGCCGACGCAGGGAATGCGGTTAACAAGATGACCGTCATTACTATAAATATTCGGACAAGCATAAGGTAGCTCCTTTCCCCCCTTTAAATCGTAGGGTTCATTGTATGGATATAGTTTTTATTATAACATCCCATTTTTATGGAATTGCAACAAATCAAATAATCTGTCCGCCAATGGACCCATGCAAAGCGGGGGTTCTTTTACTATCTTATCAAATCTTCCTAAAATGTAAATCTTTTTCGAGTTGGAATCTTCCTGGGAAGATTTTATCCTGGCGTAGGGAATGTAAATTCGATAGGCTTGAAGAAGAATAAAATACATTTACTTTCGTCTAATAAGATAGAAGGCTATAATGGATTAAGAAGAGGAGGATCAAATAATGAAAATTCTAAAATATGTCGTACTGGCATTCGTGCTTTTCTATCTCCCTTCCTATTCATCAAGTTCAACCCCGGGATCTTTGCATATCAGTCTGATTGAAGGCGATGTCCAAGTAAGAACGGAGGACACCGGGGAGTGGGTGCCTGCTTCGATCAACATGCCTCTATTTGACGGCGACCGGATATGGGTTCCTGAAGGGGGGAGAACTGAACTCCAGCTAAGGGACGGGACTTTTTTGAGGCTTGATGAAACCTCCGCCCTTGAAATACTCACCATCGATAGGGACTCTTTCCAATTTTATCTAACCGAAGGCCGGAGCTATGCGAATTTCAGAGGATTGAAGGGAAGCCTCCTCCAGATCGATACACCGGATTCATCAATACGGGCTTATGACAGGTCGAATTTCAGGATCGAGACAACGCAGGATGGTTATACGGACATCTCTGTATACAGGGGCGTTGTCTATGCGGAAAATAGGGAAGGAAGAACGAGCGTGAACGGAGGGAATACCCTTTCCTTCAGGGAAGGAACCTATGCAGAACTTTCTCCGTTGGGACCCCCCGATGAATGGGAAAGATGGAACAGAGAAAGGGATCGAAGATTTGCCAAACGGAGGCCTCCTTCACGTTATTTACCCGATGAATTGCAGCCCTATTCCAGTGACTTTGAAGAGAACGGACGATGGGTGCAAGTAAGAGAATATGGATACGTCTGGACACCCACAGTGGTTGTTTCTGTGGGATGGGCTCCCTACAGGATTGGCAGGTGGGTATGGATAGGCGGCGATTATGTCTGGGTCTCTTACGAACCATGGGGGTGGGCTCCCTATCACTATGGGAGATGGGCCTTTATTCCGACGATCGGATGGTGCTGGGTTCCCCCTGCAAGAGGGGCTGTTTATTGGGGACCCGGATTTGTAGGTTGGGTTCGCACACCTACCCACGTCTCATGGGTTCCACTGGCTCCCGGGGAAATATTCTATGGCCATGGCTACTATGGCCCCCACAGTGTCAACGTTACCCAGATCAATATAACACATATTGATGTCCATAAAATTGTTTATAAGAATGTTCATGTCCATAATGCCGTAACCGTTGTTCACCACGATACCTTTGTCAAAGGGAAGCATGTGGAGGTCAAAGTCAGGGAGAATCCATTTCTCAAAGAAAAAATCAGTCTCGGCAGGCCGGATATTAAACCAGAGAAAGCAACACTTATGCCTGTGGTTAAAGAAATTCCCAAGACAAAACGACCCCCTGAACCGATCAGGGAAATTAAAATTAAGGAATTGAAGGAAAAGCGCCCTCTGGTAAGAGAAAAGGAGGCTTCTGTTCTAAAACCCGAGTCACCCCCCAAGAAGATGCCTGTAAGACCGATAGAGAAGAGAGGGGTGGAGAGACCTAAAGAAATTAGACCAACAGAAAAGGGGACAGAGAAGCCCCGGGAGTTTAAACCATCGGAAAGAGGAGTTGAAAAAACAAAACCTGCAGAAAAAGGGATAGAGAAACCAGGCCCTGTCGAGCGGGGAGTTGAGAAACCCAAAGAATTTAAGCCTGCCGAAAGAGCAGTAGAAAAACCCAAGGAAGTAAAGCCGCCCGAAAAGGGGGTAGAAAAGCTCCGAGAGTCCAGGCCACCAGAAAAGGGAGTCGAGAAACCCAAAGAATTCAAGCCTGCTGAAAAGGGAGTGGAAAAACCGAAAGAATCCAAACCAGCTGAAGGTGCCGCAAAGCCTCGAGAATTCAGACCAGCCGAGAAAGGAGCAGAAAAACCAGGCCCTGTCGAGCGGGGAGTTGAGAAACCCAAAGAATTTAAGCCTGTTGAAAGAGCGGTAGAAAAACCCAAGGAAGTAAAACCGCCCGAAAAGGGGGTAGAAAAGTTCCGGGAGTCCAGGCCACCAGAAAAGGGGGCAGAGAAACCGAGGCCTCTTGAAAAAGGTATTGAAAGGCCAAAAGAGGTTAAGCCAACGGAGAAAGAAGTAGATAGACCCCGAGAAACGAGACCTCCAGAGAAACCGAGGCCTGTTGAAAAGGGAATTGAGAAACCCAAAGAATCTAAACCAGCCGAAGGCGGCGCAAACCCTCGAGAATTCAGACCAGCCGAGAAGGGAGCAGAAAAACCAAGCCCTGCTGAGAAAAGGATCGAAAAACCAAGAGAGTTAAAACCACCTGAGAAAGAGGTTGGAAAACAGGGCGAAAGTAGACAGGTGGAAGAGGGAATCAAAGACAAAGAGAGCCCGAGGAAATAGAGAAGGATAAAGAAAAATCTGAGAGATAAGAATCGTTTTCTGCTCTCTAACCTGACCATAGCAAACGTAGTAAATGGTTTTACATTGTCATTGCGAGTGATCCCGACTTATCGGGAGAGCGTGGCAATCTCAACCGTTAAGCGATGAGATTGTTTCGTCGTTTCACTCCCCGCAATGGCAAAATACAATACATCAGTTACAATTTTCATACTTTCTCATCTCTTTTTATGTGAACTAAATCTTCTACAAGCTCCCTTCATACTATCAACAAGTTAAGTGATCTAGCAGAGGAGGATTTCCGCCTGTGGCAGATTGATGTCGCACGTTGAATTATAAGCTCCATCCTTTCAATAGTGGAGATTTTATGGTAAACATATACGAGTGGAGGCGGAAAATAAAGATCTCCTCATTGAAGGGGCAAAGACCTTTGGGGTTAGTTTAGATGAAAAGGCAATGGAAGCCTTCGAACTTTACCTCAAGGAACTCCTCAAATGGAACCAAAAGATCAATCTCACGGCCATCCGATCAGAGAAAGGAATTCTCTTAAAACATTTTCTTGATTCCCTTTCTGTCTACCCTTATCTCCCTGAACATTCCTTCATCTTGGACATTGGGTCAGGGGCAGGCTTTCCCGGCATTCCGTTAAAAATCATTCAACCTTCCTTTGAGGTCACCTTGATTGACTCCGTTCGCAAAAAAGTCGATTTCCAAAAACATATCCTCCGAATGCTCGGTTTAAAAGAAACGGAGGCCATCCATGGCCGTGTACAAGACAGGGGAATCCTCCAAAGGTTGCGGGGTCGATTTGATATCACTCTCTCAAGAGCTTTTTCTGACCTTCGAACCTTTCTCTTCCTGAGTTTCCCTTTCTTGAAGCAAGAAGGAACCGTCATCGCGATGAAAGGTGAGGTGGATTCTAATGAAATTAGACTCCTCCCCGGAACAGCGGGAATCCAATACCGATTGCAAAAAACCATTCCCCTGATCCTTCCTTTCAGTTCTTTCAAAAGAACAATTCTCCTGTTTGAAAAGAGTTGAAAGCATAACTTTATCTTTCCATCCGTCCATTTTTTGTGCTATATAAAGGTTAGTGTGGAACATTGGAATAACGGAGGGGTGGAAGATTGGGTTTTGGAGATTTAGAGATAATCCCCATGATTCCAATGCTCCACCATTTCACAGGGATCTTCATGGCAAGAGTGATCTGTATTGCCAATCAAAAAGGAGGGGTGGGGAAAACAACAACGGCGGTCAATCTTTCTGCCTCCATCGCCGCCGCCGAGAAAAAAGTCCTTCTCATCGACATTGATCCGCAGGGAAATTCGACGAGTGGCGTGGGATTAAACAAAGAGGGGTCCAACGGAACCATTTACCAAGCCCTGCTTCATGGTTCAGGATTGAAGGGAATGATTCAGAAGACCGCTCTTGCCTACTTGGATGTGGTCATTTCCAATACTGATTTGATCGGTGCAGAAGTGGAATTAATCGAGGAAAAAGATCGCGAGAAGAAGCTGGGTCACCTGGTCAAAGAGGTCGAGGCCGAATACGATTATATTTTTATCGACTGCCCTCCCTCCCTCGGGCTGTTGACCATCAACTCATTGACAGCAGCCCATTCCGTGATCATCCCTCTTCAGTGCGAATACTATGCCTTGGAAGGATTGGGGCAACTTCTCAAGACGATACGCTTGATTAAACAGTCCTTAAATCCAAAATTGGAGATTGAGGGAATTCTCCTCACCATGTTCGACAGCCGGAATAATCTCGCTCATCAGGTCGCCCAAGAAGTGAGAAAACACTTTAAAGAAAAGGTTTTCAGGACGATCATCCCGCGAAATATTCGGCTGAGCGAAGCTCCCAGTTATGGGAAACCCATCCTCCTTTACGATGTCCATTCGAAGGGTGCAGAAAGTTATTTGAACTTGGCCAGAGAAATCATGATGAATGGTAAGATCGATGGCAACTAAAAGAATGGCTTTAGGAAAGGGTCTGGGAGCACTTCTCCCGGAATTTGGACAGACGGAATCAAAGGCCCTGCTCTATCGTGGGATTGAAGAGATCGTCCCCAATCCATCTCAGCCCCGCAAGCATTTTGACGAATCCAAACTCCAGGAATTGGCGGAGTCCATTCGAGAGAAAGGGATTCTCCAACCCCTCCTCGTCCGAAGGACCGATCAGGGTTATGAACTGATCGTAGGAGAACGTCGCTGGCGGGCGGCTCAAAAGGCCGGGCTGAAAGAAGTTCCTGTCGTGGTGAAAGAGGTGGAAGGGAGAGAGGCTCTGGAGATCTCTCTCATCGAAAACCTGCAGAGGGAGGATCTCAACCCCATTGAGGAAGCGGA
Organism: uncultured Syntrophaceae bacterium; assembly: GCA_964353925.1. Classification (GTDB taxonomy): domain Bacteria; phylum Desulfobacterota; class BSN033; order BSN033; family UBA1163; genus CAVQFR01. The sequence continues at coordinate 7,560 of CAYGWV010000153.1, forward strand.
GGCTTTCAAGCATCTCATCGAGGAGTTCAATATCAGCCAGGAGGACTTGAGTAAACGGATCGGCAAGGATCGAACGACCATCACCAATACCCTTCGGCTTCTAAAACTCCCGTTGGAAGTAAGAAATCAACTCCTGCAAAACCGCATCACTCCTGGACATGCCAGAGCCATTCTCAGCCTCGAGAACAAGGAGAAGCAAAAGGAACTCTGTGCCCTCATTATTAAAAAAGGTCTTTCGGTGAGAGAGGCTGAAAGCTTGGCAAAACGATGGTCAGCGAAACTTCAAAAGACGACACCCTCGGTAAAGAGAAAGGGTGATTTAGAGAGTCAACTCAATAGTCTTCAAGATTCTCTGAGAAAATGCTTGGGGACAAAAGTCCACATCAGCCAAAAAGGAAATAGAGGAAAGATAGAGATTGAATACTATTCCCACGAAGAATTGGAAAGGATTGTTGAAGCAATCCTTGGAAAAACCGCATAGAGCAGAGAGCATGGAGCAAAGGGCAAACCCATCTTAATCTTGAGATGCTCTATGCTCTATGCCCTACGCTCTCTGCGCTATGCCTTGCGTGAAAGGAGTCACCCATGTCAACAGGAAAAGCTCTTTTTTCTAAGAACAGTCCTACTCCTCCACCTCCCTCTGAGGAAATCAGCGCTTATCTGGGAAAGGAGACCACCTTTCAGGGAAAGATGACCTTCGAAGGCGTATTTCGTCTGGATGGGAAATTTGAGGGGGAAATCTTCGACAGCGGAACATTAATTGTGGGTGAGACAGCGAACATCAAAGGGAAGATCGGGCTCCAAACACTCGTCATCAATGGCCGGGTGGAAGGGGACATCTATGCCAAGGCACGAGTGGAAATTCATGCAACCGGTAAAGTCTACGGGACCCTATCCGCCCCAATCCTTACCATTAATGAGGGTGGAATTTTCGAGGGGAGCTGCAAAATGGAGGGTGTGATTGATAAGAAGGAGGAACATCGCGACCTCCCCTCTCAAAATGCGGACCATCCTTTATCCCCCCTCACCCCAAAGGGAGAGGAGTAGGGCGAGGAAAACAAAAAAATAATTGACAACATTTTTTTACTGTGTTAACTAATTCACATTTTATTGCTCCCTGATGTCTCCCGACCCAAAACCGAAGGGAACCCTTGGCGAATGGATGCGCTATGCCAATATTGGCATAGAGATGATGGTGTCGGTTTTGATCGGGGCTTTTGGTGGATATGGTTTGGATCATTTATTTCATACCAAACCTTGGCTGATGATCGTCGGTTTCATCTTCGGTTCGGCGGCTGGCTTTCGAAGCCTTTTTCGACTCCTCGAACAAGAAAACAAGAAAAAGGATTAGAATGAATTCTATCCTTCTGGGAATGATCGCCGGAGTGGCCCTGGCCCTGCTCAATTTCTTAGCTTCAGGGCTCTATTCTTCCAGGGTTACCTCTCATTCCGGGATGACTTCTGTTGTTCTTATCCTTGTAGGATTTATTGTCAGATTGACAATGGTCGGTATCGTTTTCTACATTCTCACAAGAGTCAAATGGATTCATTTTCAAACATCCCTGATCACCTTTGTGATCTTCTTTACTCTCTGCACCCTATGGAAGGCAACCCGCATTTACAGGGAAGCCAAACCGCAGATAAAACAACAAACAGAGATATGAGGGAATGTCTATGAACTTGATGGAGCACCTTCAACCCCATGTATACATCCCGCTCAAGATCGGTGGCATCGATATTTCCATTACGAATGCTGTCGTCGCAATCTGGATCGCAAGCTTTCTCGTCTTTCTAACCCTGATCCTGGCGGGACGGGCAGGGAGATTGGTCCCAAGGGGAATTCAAAACTTTATGGAAACCCTGGTCCAATTTGCGAGACAAACCCTTGTCGTCGAAATCCTCGGAGAGGAAGGGCTCTCCTGGTTCCCATTCATTGCCACCCTCTTCTTCTTTATTCTCTACTGTAACCTTCTCGGACTCGTCCCGGTGTTCCCGGGCTTCACGCCGACTTCCAACATCTGGGTCACGGCCTCCCTTGCGGTCGTGGTCTTCATCTGCACCCATGCTGCTGGAATCGCCCGACATGGAATCGGAAGATACTTTAAGAACTTTATTCCCGGGGGATTACCCAAGGGTATTGGCGGCATCATTATGACCGGCTTTATGCTCCTTATCGAAATCATCAGTCACATCGCCCGGCCCCTCTCTCTGGCGGTCCGACTCTTTGCCAACATGACGGCAGGACACCTCGTGATCTTGGTTTTCATTTCGATGATCTTTATGATCAGCGCTTTCATCACTCCCGTTTCCGTGGTCATGGCGGTGGTGATGATGGCTTTTGAAATTTTCGTCTGTGTCTTGCAGGCGTTTATCTTCGCGATCTTAGCTTCAATTTACATTAGCCTTGCGGTACATGCAGAACATTAATTCGAATGCGGAAAGTAGAGGGTGGAAAGTGATCAGCCACTATCCACATTCCACAATCTACTTTCTAATTTAAAGGAGGAGGTTAATAATGGATGCAGCGGGTATTGGTCAATTGGTCCCTGGTCTTGCGAAGTTAGGTGGAGGGCTGAGCATTGGGTTGGCAGCCCTGGGAACAGGCATTGGCATGGGGATCCTCGTGGGAAAAGCCATCGAGGGAATGGCCCGTCAGCCTGAATCCGCAGGACTCCTGCGAACCACCATGTTCATCGGGGTGGCCTTCGTCGAAGCCCTCGCGCTCTATGCCCTGGTCGTCACTTTCTTGCTCATCTTCTAATTTCTATTTTGAATGAGGGGCCCCTCATCAGGGTCTCTCCGGTGCAATCGGGTCCTAAAACGACGTCCCGACTACCCCGAATGAAAACGCTGAAGGGAGAATTCTATGTGGGAGAATCCTATATTTAGGCCAGAACCTGGGTTGATCATCTGGACCCTCATCTCTTTCTTCATTCTTCTCATTTTATTGAAGAAAGTTGCCTTTCCACCGATCCTCAAAGGGATGAAGAAAAGAGAGGAAACCATTAAACAACAACTGGAGGAGGCCCAAAAGACGAAA
>CAYGWV010000154.1:0-7242 GCA_964353925.1 uncultured Syntrophaceae bacterium
GAAAAAGATGAAGATGAAGGAATAAAGCTCTCCCGAAAAAAGGGCCGCTGTGAGGCCCATGAGGAGTGAAGTTAATACAAACGCACTGAATCGAAGCACCCCCCCCTCAAGAGACTGTGTCGTAAAAGGGGAAAGGTGAAAAATGTCATGCTTCTTAACTTGTTTCAGCATCTAAAAGAATCAAACGCTTACGAGACCCTGAAATGAATTCAGGGTGACAAAACAGTAATTGCGACACAGTCTCTTCAGGGGGAGGGGTAGGCTCTCTTAAAATATCCCTCTGCTTTTTTGACGGCAGGCCAGAGGCCGAGGTTCATCGGACCAAAGATGATCAGGCTTCTCCGGATATGGAAAGGGTTGAAGATTCTTTTCAAGATGGAGGGAATCGAATAGAAAGACCGGTTCACCTTCCAGAATCCTTCCTGGAGTTCTTCGACCGTCATCCTTTTGGGTTGAAAAACCACGGTCGCCATATCGTACTTCGACCAATCCTCTGTCAGAAGCCTCCCCTCCTGTTTTAACCTCTGGTAGATCCGAGTCCCTGGAAAGGGGGTGAGGAGTGGAAGGAAAGCTCCTTCAATTCGGTTTCGCTCGGCAAATTCCAAAAACTCATCAAAGACCGACGGGTCATCGTAGTCGTAGCCAAAGACAAAGGAGGCATAGACACCAATGCCGGCGTCATGGAGTCTTTGAATCCCTTTCTCATAGGCTCCCACCCGGTTGATTCGCTTTCCCATGAGACTCAGGTTCTCCTCACGAAGGCTCTCCAATCCAATGAAGAGCCCATGACAACCTGCCTTGGCCATCAGGGAAACCATTTCTTCATCCTCCGCAATATGGATCGGTCCTTGACTCACCCAACGCAACCGATAATGGGAGAGCATGGTGAGGAGCTCTTTGGCATGGGAAAGGTTCCCGACAAGATTATCATCGACAAAGAAGATGTAGGCCTTTGACCGCTGCAGGGATTGAATTTCTCTTTCAACTTCGGAGACCGGCCTCATCCGATAAGATCTTCCATGAAGAGCCGTCACCGAACAGAATTCACAGTCATAAGGACAACCCCTTGTGGTCTGGATCAGATTGTGAAAGAGGTACCCCTTGGGGGGGAAAAGATCTCTTCTCGGAATGGCAAGGTGGTTTAGGTCTGTTCTCTCCTTTTGGCGATAAAAAGGTTTCATCGTCCCTTTTTCAGCATCTTCCAACATCTCAGCCCAGACCTCATCTGCTTCCCCAATGGCCACGCTATCGGAGTGGGCTTTTGCCTCTTCAGGAAGCCAGGAGGCGTGAATGCCCCCGATCACCACCTTTCTCCCTCTCCTGCGAAATTCGTCTGCGATCTCATATCCCCTGGGTGCCAAAGGTGTAATGGCAGTGATGGCGACCAGGTCCACCTCCTGATCGAAGTCAATCTCAGCAAGGCTCTCATCGACGATGCGGAGTTGATGATTTGCAGGGGTGAGCCCTGCGAGAAGGGAGGTTGAAAGCAAGGGGAATTTAAATGCGATCACATCCCAGAAACTGTTCTTTGGCCATCTGGGGATAACAAAAGCGATCCTCATTCCAACTTCTTTCCTTTTAAGAACTGAGCTAACGGTCTGACGTCGACCCCCTCGGGAGCGACCCACTTAAAGGCATCCGCCGGCAGGGGTTGATTGATGGAGATTTCCTTCAATTTCAGGTCCACGCGAATCTCTTTCTCCGGCATCTCGATCCGAATCCGGTCTGGAACATCCCTGCCTTCAGGCTTTTCCGCAGAAATCTTAATGTTTGCTTTTGAGATGAGGTCTGCAAATTCTGAAATTTCCCCGGTATAGGCCCTATTCTGCAAAGGGCTGAAAAGGAGGAATTCCCCACCCCGGTAAAGGACATCAAATACGCCCATTCCGAAGGGGTGATAGCCCAGGATGCGAAGCTTATCCGGTTTCTCGTAGAAGACGACTCCGTTAAGAAGGAATCTTAGTTCCTCGCCTTTTCTCACGGTATCGAGGCGAATCGACGCCTTTGCCTGCAGAGATTCTGCAGAGGAAAAAGATTCGAGAAATTTAGCCACGGGATCCTTAGCAGGAGGTACCTCGATCGATGGAATCTTCGCAAATTTCTTGGGACACCCTGAGAGAAAGAGTACCATCAGAAAGAGACTCAGAATCAAATACCAGGGTCTTCGGATCATTTCAACATTCTCCTTTGGCAAAACGATTCAATACAGCTTCTGCGGTCAATTCCCCTGAAGCCACCACTCCAGCAATCCCTCCTCCCGGCGATGTCCAATGTCCGGTGAGATAAAGATTTGGAATGGGAGTGGTGCGTGAAAGACGGTAAATCCCGGATTGCTTCGGGATCTGTGCCCATCCATAGGCTGCACCCCACCGATTTCGAGTCCATTGCTCGATCGTCTTCGGGGTGGTCTCTATTTTGACCACGATCCGCTTCTCCAGATTGGGGATGAATGCCGATGCCTTGTGGATCAGGCGTTGGGACAGTTCGTCCTTAATTTTCCGGTCCCAATCCGGACTGAAGTGATAGGCGGCTTTACAGCTCAAACAGAGAGTGTTTCCCCCCTTGGGCGCGTGGGATGGATTGACCTTCGATGGAGCGAGGAGGTAGAAGGGAGCTTTTTCTGGAATTCGATTCTCGTAGAGGTATTGAAATTCTTTCTGGAGCTGATCCTCAAAAAAAACTTCATTATTTGAAACGGGAAGTTCATCCAGTCCCCCTTCGATTCCCAGATAGAGGATGAAATAAGAAAGAGTAGGTCTCATCCCTTTTAATTTTGACCGGAAGGCACTCGGAATGTGGCTCTCTCCGATGAGGTCTGAAAAGGTGTGATGGGCATCGCTATTGGAAATGACCACCTTCCCTGTCATCTCCCGGCCATCCTTTAACCGCACACCCATGGCCCTCTTTTCTTTGATCAGAATTTGTTGAACCTCATGACCGGTCAAGATTTGTCCTCCCATCTTCTCAAGGGCTTCTCCCATTTTCAGGGGAAGTTGTTCCACCTTTCCTTCAACACAGGAGACCCCATAATTAAAATAGGACATCTCCATACCCGCCATCCCCACCGCAGAGATCTCCTCCGGGGGAAGCAGCGCGTAAGAACTTCGTATCGAGAGGAGGGTCTTCAAAAAAGGATGGAAAATAAACTCGTCCAGAAGTTCCCCGTAAGTCTTATCCTTATATTGCGAAAAAAAAGGATATTGAGATAAAAAGGAAGAAGGATCAAACCAATTAAGAGAGGATGGAATGCTTGAAAATTCTTCAAAGATTTTTTTCAGGACGGCATAGACCTTTTCGATTCCCTTTCTCTCCCCTGGAAAGAGAGAGGAGAGATTTTCAATATGGGTTTCCAGTTTTGAGGATTGACTCACCCTCCGATCCGGGAAAAGATATTCTCTCGCGGGTTCGAGGGGGATGAAATGGATTTGATCTAACAGGTTCAACTGCTTCAAGATTCTCCAGATCCTCCCGCCTTCTTGACATTCACCCAAGGATTGGACGGAGAGGTCGAAGGAGAATCCATCCTTCTCAAAAGAGGTACAGCACCCGCCCACCTTTTGATTCTTCTCAATCATCAGGACCTTCAACCCCTTTTGGGCGAGAAGACAACCGCAGGTGAGCCCTGCCATCCCTGCCCCGATAATGATGACATCCGCATCAGGCATGATTGAAAAGTATAACACAGCCTTTCACCCTTCGTCGAATCGTCCCTTTTTGGCAAATCATCTAGTGGCTGAAAAGGTTTGATCGTTTTACAATAGACCCCGCGAGGTTTAATATGACCGACAATAGAAAGTTTGTCTCGGGAATTGTCCCACCTGAAGTACGATCTGAGTCTGCCTGGTGGTTTGTCTTCCAGGAGAGTAAACTCCTCGTTGATGAAGGACCTTCTGGTGTCAGCCTCCCCTACCCTATCCATATTACAGAGCTGGGATTGGCACCTTTGCGCGAGCACTACCTGGGCCGACTCGATCATCGGCCTTGCTATGCAGTCGAAGTGGCTGAAGGAACTCTCCCACCAGCAGGCATGACCTTTGAGGGGTTGCGCCAGGTTTACGGTCGTTTGGATGAAGACCTGTTCTGGATCGCAGCCCGGGCAGTTCAAGTCATCGATTGGGACAGAACCCACCAGTTTTGCGGCCGATGTGGAGTTCCGTTAAGAACCAAGACCGCCGAACGGGCCAAAGAATGTCCCCAGTGTGGTCTGCTCCATTTTCCTCGTCTGGCTCCGGCGATCATTGTTCTTGTCGAGCGAGGCAATGAGTTGCTTCTGGCGCGATCCCGTCATTTTATGCCGGGGATGTACAGTGTTCTCGCTGGATTTGTTGAGCCGGGTGAGTCGTTGGAGGGGGCCGTGGTGCGAGAGGTGAAGGAGGAGGTGGGAGTAGAGATCAAGAACATAAAATATTTCGGAAGTCAACCCTGGCCCTTCCCCCATTCTCTCATGGTTGGATTTACAGCGACTTACGCCAGCGGAGAAATCTCACTCAATGACGAGGAGATCGAAGATGCGGGATGGTTCACAATTGGCAACTTACCGCGTATCCCTGGCAAAATCAGCATTGCCCGAAAGCTGATCGACGGGTTCCTTGCAAAACAAGGAAGTGTCCATGAAGATTGACTTACACTGCCATACCAAATATTCCGGCGATAATTACCTTGAGCCTGAAGAGTTAATAGAACAGGCCTTAAAGGTAAATCTGAACGGTGTCTGCATTACAGAACATTCTTCTCTATTGGACTCCTGGGTGATTGAAAAAATAAAGATCCCTGAGGGCTTTTATGTCTTCCGGGGTGTTGAACTGTACACAAGTTATGGGCATCTGTTGGCATACGGTTTAAAAGAAGACTCGTGGGATTCATGGTACAGTCACCATTATTTAGACCTCTTCCGTGTACTGGAGAACGTTCACAGACAGGGTGGAATCTGTGTTCCTGCCCATCCATTCAGGGGATGGGATTCCTTTGGTGAAAATGTGCTGAAGCTTGACGGGATGGATGCCATCGAAACTCACAATGGTCTGGATGGTGAAGAAAAAAATCGGAAGGCAACCCATCTGGCTACTATCAAAAATCTTCCTTCCATCGGAGGAAGCGACTGCCACCAAAAAGCGCAGGTAGGCAAGGCTTTCACCGAGTTTAAAAATCCTGTACACACGATGGATGAGTTGATTGAAGAAATAAAGAAAGGAAATTGTAAAGGGATGACCCTATAATAATCACCCTATAATAATCAATGATCAGAAACATCTCAAGAAAGTGGCCTTCATCTATTTTTGATCGAACTGGCATTTGATAACCTGTCCCCAATCTACATTAGACGGCTGAGTGACTCGGTTGCGCAGATCTCTACTGTTAAGTCATCATGAACCTGACCAAAAAGGTGCAACTTTTGTTGCATTGTCAACCCTTTTCACCAAAGGCTAATTTACTGATTTAAATAGCTTTCCAGAAGACCGCTGAAATCATGTCAACTTTCGTTGCATCCTTGTGATCCCTGGTTTTCCACCTGAATCAGTTTTAAAAATCCCGTAATTACCAAAAGTTAGGTGATACAATTTCCCGATCATCCACCCCGGTATAGCGTTTGCTTATCATCATGATCGTGATCAAGGTTACAGAAAGGATGCAGGTTAAGGGAGCAGACGCCCCCTCACCCCGTCCTCTCCCTCAATGGGGGGAGAGGGGAAGGGTGAGGGGGAAATCAGGAGCATAGGAAAAAGAATTACTGCGGCTGTATTATTAATAAACGGATTCAAGGAATAGAGGAGTCTTTGATGAAGTGTGATCGCAGTGGAAGCGCTATGATCCAGGAGAAGTTTTATGGTCCTCAGGAACATTTCTTGGGATGGAAGTGCATCTATTGCGGGGAAATCGTTGACTATTTAGAGTCTGTCCATAAACTAAGATTTTAATAAAGAGGTGTCATTCCGGCGAAAGCCGGAATCCAGTGTTTTCGAGGGTCTCTGGATGCCGGATCAAGTCCGGCATGACGGACTAACAGATTTTATGGACAGACACTATTTAATCCTGGAAAATAGGCGATTACCAAGCCGGATGGGGAAAGAAAGACAAGAAGCAGAAAAATTGAATACCTGACCTTTACAGTCCATTGAATTGAGGCATTAAAAGCGGGGGGCTTCAGAACTGACATGGATGACACTTTTGATCCTCAAAAATATGGTATGCTCTTCTGCCTCAAATGTAATGGCAACGGCAAATTACTCAACGACTCCGAAGACATTGAGATTTGCCCAAAATGTGGAGGCTTTGGGTTTATCAAAAAAGAAAAGGACCCCGATAAAAAAAAGGACAGTAAGCCTATCATTAACAAATGATAAGAAGACAGATTTAGACTGCCAGCTTTATGAAATCCGAAATGTCATAATAAAACTCCATTTACAAAACTTCTTCAAATTTACTTGTCCATCCAAGGCCTTATGTGTGCCTATTTTTTAGGCAAAATGGTGGAGATAGCCTCCTCCAGGAGGAAGAGAATCCAATTCCACAGCTTTTCCACATTGCTTTGTGGATTTAGAAGAAAAAACCTTTCAGAACAAACTTTTTCAGACAGAGATTCAACCCACCTTCCTTGAATTCTCAATTCGAGGATGCTAGATTGATAGCAATCATTAGAATGGAATTTCAATTTGATAGAAGCTTTTTACATTGGAAGTCTTTTATGATATATTGCGAAAGATACTGGGCAATTGATTTAGGGTGGAGAATACAACTCCTTGCCGAGATAGGAATCTGAGAATGGAATCTTCGAAATATACCATTCTTGTGGTTGACGATGAAGAATTAATAAGAAGGTTTATCGTTGCTTTTTTGTCCCAACTGGGATATTCCTCTGTCACAGCAATGGATGGAGTCGACGCTCTGGATAAGATGAAGGGAAATAAAATTGATGCTGTCATAACAGATGTAAAGATGCCTAAGATGGATGGAATTATTCTTACTAGGGAGATTTCAACACAATACCCTGGGGTTCCTGTTATGGTCATGACAGCATTTGATGAAGAATATTCCGCAGGTACAGCGATTTCTCTCGGGGCCCGAGAATTCATAAAAAAGCCATTCTCTCCGGACGAGTTTGCCATTAGATTGAGTAAGATGATTGGCGATTCTGAAACCATGAGGCGAATGGGGAGTGGAAAGGATGCAGACAAAGAGACTCAAGAATTTACCAATGAGTTAGAAGCCCCGAAACAGATGAAGAGTGAGAAGGATGAAGATGAG
>CAYGWV010000155.1:0-4650 GCA_964353925.1 uncultured Syntrophaceae bacterium
CTCCCTCGGTGGCTCTTCCAGAGATAAACGCAAGACCTAATTTGGCCTTCACCCCCTCTTTGACTGAAGAAGTGCTCCCCATCTCTATGACCACGTTAAACTGTTTTAGGCTCTTGCCTTTCCTTCTTAACGCCTTTTCCAGGGCGATCCGAGTTCCAGAACCCTCCTCCCGAATGATCCAGGGTTCCTTTAAAAGCTCATCGACGTTCACCCTTTTTTTTCGGGTGAGAGGGTGATCGGACGGACCCACGACGATGATTTCATCTTCTTCATACTTTTCATAATGGAGGGAAGGATGGCTCAACTTGGCGCCGATGATGCCAAACTCAACATGGTCTTGAAGGACATATTGGATCACTTCCTTTGTATCAGCGATCTTAAGGGAAATGAGAAAAGAAGGGTGTTCTTTTTTAAAATCACCGATGAGTCTAGGAAGGAGATACTCTCCGGGAATGGTGCTTGCGCCCAAAGAGAGTTCTCCTCTGATCCCCTGGGAAAATTCACTCAAGGCATTTAGCAGATCCTTGCGCAAAGACAAAATTCTTGAAGCATATTCCTGGAAGACCTCGCCGGATTTTGTGAGCCGAACCTCCCTGCTCGCCCGGTCAAAAAGGCGCAGGGATAGGGATTGCTCTAAGGAGAGAATGTGGCCGCTGACAGTGGGCTGGGTGAGGAAAAGATCGTCAGCCGCCTTGGAGAAACTTTTTAAATCAGCTACACGGCAAAAACTTTCCAGATGCCGAAATTCGATTTGCAATGGTTTTCTTTCCACTACGGAGAAGATATTAAACCCTTTTTTTTTGAATTGCAAGCAAAAGATTGATTTTCAAAAATAGAATTCAATAGTTACAGCTACAAGAAAGTCTCGGGGATAGGTTCCAAAGATGATTATTTATTAAAACAGCCAGAAAACCCCGTCCTGTGCCTGCCTGCCCCGCCCTCGGTCGGGACCGGGGCCGGTAGGCAGGGACGGGGATGAGTGGACGGGGTTCTTTATCGAAGGGGGAACCTTCTGAAAGAGTTGAAATAAAGAGGGCTTGGGATAAAGACTCCCAAGCCCTCTTCTCAAATTCAATAGAGATTAAAATCTTAGTACATATAACCCATTCCACCCATCCCACCGCCACCCGGAGGCATTGGGGGATAAGAGGCTTTCTTTTCCGGCTTATCGGCCACAATCGCCTGTGTGGTGATCATCAACGATGCGACGGAAGCCGCGTTTTGAAGGGCAAGTCTGACCACTTTGGTAGGATCGATGATTCCTGCCTTGATCATATCCGTATACTCATCCTGTGCAGCATCGAATCCGAAGGCTCCCTTCTCATTCTTCACTTTCTCCGTCACTACAGATCCTTCCTGACCGGCATTATTGGCGATCTGACGGATAGGTTCCTCCAAAGCTCTCTTCACAATATCGACCCCGATCTTCTTATCTCCTTCTAATTTCATTTTATCCAGTGCGGGAAGGCAGCGGAGGTAGGCCACACCACCCCCCGGAACAATTCCTTCCTCTACAGCCGCCCGGGTTGCGTTCAGGGCGTCTTCGACACGGGCCTTCTTCTCCTTCATTTCTGTTTCTGTAGCTGCGCCGACGTTGATAACAGCCACTCCGCCGATGATCTTGGCCAGGCGTTCCTGAAGCTTCTCCCGATCATAATCGGAGGTGGTTTCTTCGATCTGGGCACGGATCTGTTTTACTCGTGCCTCAATATCCTTTTTGTCTCCCGCTCCATCGACGATGGTCGTGTTGTCTTTGTCGATGGTGATCCGTTTTGCCCTGCCTAAGTCGTTCAATTTGATATTTTCCAGCTTAATGCCCAAGTCCTCAGAAATCACCTTTCCTCCGGTGAGGATAGCAATATCCTCCAGCATTGATTTCCTGCGATCTCCAAAACCGGGGGCCTTCACCGCACAACACTTGAGGGTTCCTCGGAGTTTATTGACCACCAGCGTCGCCAGGGCTTCCCCTTCGACATCCTCGGAAAGGATTAAGAGGGGTTTCCCCATCTTGGCAATCTGTTCCAGGATCGGAAGCATATCTTTCATGTTGGAGATCTTTTTCTCGTTGAGAAGGATATAGACATCTTCGAGCGCCGCTACCATCTTCTCAGGATCGGTGACAAAGTAAGGAGAGAGATATCCCCGGTCGAATTGCATCCCCTCGACGACATCAAGCGTCGTCTCCATTCCCTTCGCTTCCTCTACGGTGATCACGCCTTCTTTACCCACTTTGTTCATGGCCTCGGCAATGATGTTCCCGATGGTTTCATCGTTATTGGCAGAGATCTTCCCGACTTGAGAAATCTCTTTCTGATCCTTCGTCGGCTTGCTCAGCTTCTTTAACTCTTTCGACACTTCCTCGACAGCCATATCCATCCCACGTTTCACATCCATGGGATTGGCGCCGGCTGCAACCACCTTCGATCCTTCGCGATAAAGCGCCTGGGCCAAGACGGTGGCCGTCGTGGTTCCATCTCCGGCCGTGTCGGAGGTTTTGCTCGCCACCTCCTTAACCATTTGTGCGCCCATGTTCTCAAACTTATCTTCCAATTCGATTTCTTTGGCTACGGTCACACCGTCTTTGGTGACGGTCGGGGATCCAAAGGATTTTTCCAAAATGACATTCCTTCCTTTTGGACCCAGGGTAACCTTGACCACATCGGCTAAGATATTGACTCCCCGCAAAATTGCATTACGGGCATCCTGATCAAACTTCAGTTCCTTTGCCATTTTAACTTCCCTCCATTTCTTTGAAATTTGTTATTTTCCTTCAATCACTCCTAAGATATCTTCTTCTCTCATGATGAGATGCTCTTCCCCTTCAATCTTGATCTCTGTGCCCGAATACTTTCCAAAAAGAATTTTGTCTCCCACCTTCACGTCAAGAGGGATCAACTTACCGTCTTCTGTCATCTTTCCCTTTCCAACGGCGATGACTTTTCCTTCCTGTGGTTTCTCCTTGGCAGTGTCGGGAATGATGATCCCACCTTTTGTCTTTTCTTCCTCTTCGAGTCGCTTGACAATCACTCTGTCCTGTAACGGCCTGATTTTCATCTTTGACTTCTCCTTTCTTGGTCAATGGTTTTCAAATCAATAAAATTGGAAATAAAATTACATTATTATTAATGAATAGATCGCATCACCTCCTTAAAGCGTAAAACTCTTTAATATTAATTGGTTAGGGTTCTTCTGTAAGTTCGGTTGGTTAACAGACGAAAAGCATCCCTACAACGCTGCCCTTTAGATAATCATCAAAAAGGAGATTGTCAAGGTGAGCGAATGAATTTTTTTGTGTCCCGTCATCCTTTCTCTAGAGAATGAAATGGCAAGAACTATTGAAAAACTCCGTTTGATTCGACATAATTATGGAACTTTTAGAGGAGGAGAGATGAATAGAATTCTTAAGTCTTTAATAAAATTGTCTTTCCCGGTCTTTTTTATTTTCTTTGTTTCCTTTCCTTCCGACGCCGGTACGTTAAAGCGGCCCCTGTCTTTCCAACACGTCACCCCCAAAGAGGGTCTTTCCAGCGAAATGGTTTTTGCGATTGCCATTCAAGGCGAGGAATTGTGGTTCGGAACTTATAGTGGAGGAGCTACCCTTTACGACCTGAACAAGAAGGTTTATAGGGCCTATACGACCAAGGGAGAGCCCATGGATAAAGTCGACAAGGGAGTCAGCATCAATTGGCAGAATCTTCTCCCCTATAATCATGTTTCTGTCATCCTTCCGGATGTGGATCGCATCTGGTTCGGCACCTACTTTTACGGTTTTGGAGGCGGCGGGATATCCTACTATCATCCCCGGAGAAATCCCCCATGGAGAAGATTTACTACCCATGACGGCCGTGCTAAAAAAATCAACTCCATGGCTTTAGACGGAGATGGGGTTTGGGTGGGGTCTGAAAAGGGCCTCTCCCTTCTCGATAAAAAGACAGAGGGGTGGAAGAGATTTTACTCAACGGAAGATGGCCTTTCTGGAAATTTTGTCAATTCCCTTCTCACCCAATCCAATTTTCTATGGGCTGGCACAAACGGAGGGATCAGTCGTTTCGACAAAGTTAAAAAGACCTGGAAGACCTATCCCCAGAAAGAAGGGCTCACCGAGGTAGAGATTAAATCTTTAGTACCTGTTGGACAGAAAATGTGGGCAGGGGGTATCGGAGGGACCCTTTTTGAGTATGATGCCGTTTCAGATCTTTGGAAGAAGATCGAGCCCACGGATCCATTGAAGACCGGAGGAGTCCATTCCATCACTGTGACAAAAGAAAAGGTTTTTATCTGTCGGGATAATGGGGTAAGTATTTATGATCTTCCGACAGGGCAGTGGGAGTCATTGACGGTTTCTGATGGATTGTTGAGCAATTCGATATTCTGTGCGGCCGAGGATAAAAACAGTATCTGGTTTGGGACGGATAAAGGCGCCTCGAGATTGGTATTGGGGCCTTGATCTTTGGTTTAATTTCCCGGGGGTCGGAAAGATTTGGGATATGAAAATTCCAAATTCCAAATCCCAAATTACAAATAAATCCCAAATGTCAAATTCAAGTGACCAAAACAAATTCGTTTAGAATTTTGGAATTTTGGGTATTGGAATTTGTTTGTTATTTGGTGCTTGGAATTTGGTGCTTATGTAACGAACTTTTTCCAGTC
>CAYGWV010000156.1:0-5669 GCA_964353925.1 uncultured Syntrophaceae bacterium
CCTTTGAAATCTCCATTGCCAAGCATGGGAATGCCACAACATCGTTGTGGGGGCAGAGTCACTTCAAAACCATTCGCTTCAAGAACCTGAACGGTGGCCTTTCCCACATCAGCCTCATTGGTATTGGTATAGCAGCCATAAAAATAGGCAACCTTTTTATTGCCTTTTGAATGGTGCTCTTTAAACCATTGTCGAAAGGTTGAAGATTCGTAGCCCGGGAGTTCTCTCCTTCTATCTATCCTCAGGATAGCCTCTACTAACCATTTGGTTAGAGGGTTTTTCAAGAGAGGATTGATGAGGGGGGAGGAGAAGGATCCGAACCGGCCAAAAAGATAGGAATGAGTGAGAAGCCAGTCCCGAAGGGGTCTTCCTTTTTCATCGAGATACTTTGCCTTGGCGATGAGGTTTAGATCGGAGATATTTACGCCAGAGGAGCAGACCATGTCGCAGAGATGGCAACCGATACAGAGGTCAATCCATTCAGCCACAGAAGGTTCGTCGGGCCTGCGAAATCGTTCAGCCCCGGGACCTGCCTGCTTTGGCCCTGGAAATTTTGGGGTCACTCGTGAGACAGGACAGACCGCCATGCAGGTAGCACAGCGGATACAAACATCTGAGTTCGTTTTAGGCCAACTCTTTTTCTCAAACGCCATGATTCAACCTTATTTATTACCAGTGGAGTCCTGCCGTCTGAAATTCCAAATCCCAAATCACAAATCCCAAACAAATTCTAAGCCCCAATTCTCAATGACCAAAACTATTCTTGTCTTGACATTTGAATTTGCAACATTGGAGTTTATTTGGTATTTGGCCTGCCTGCGCGAAGCCCCGCCTTGCGGGACGGAGGCAGGTGCTTGGAATTTGGTGCTTCCATACGGCTATGCCCTCTTCGCCAGGCCCTCGGCGCTATTTTTCAAGGGCACACTTCGCTGCCATATAACCCGTGGCAATCTCGATTCCTTCTCTTGATTTTTCAACGATGCACTGATGATGGGCTAATGCCGAGCCTGCGACCCATACATTTTCTAAAATCACGTCTCCTCCTTCATCAACAGGTTGAAAGGATGCATTGGTTAAAACGCCTGCCTGATGAATCGGATGCGGGTGATCGCCAAAAAAAGAGTCTCCAAACCAACCTTGTCGTGATGGGGGTTGATGGACCGGAAGGTTGAAGGTGGGCTCAAAAATCTTTTCGGCGTTTGCCTTCAGGCCTCCCCCAATAAAACGCCCTGTGGCAAGGATAAAACGATCCGCAGAGTAGGAGGTGATCACAGGAGGATGGTGGACTTCAATGCCCAGGCATCTTTTCTCTGTTACGGTTGCTTTTGAAACGGGATAACCCAGGAGAAAAGTGACGCCTTTCTCGATCAACCACTCTTTAAACCGGTCGAAGATTCTCTTCCCCGGTACAGATGGAGGAAGAATAGGGATTTCGAAGACCTTCGTACCCATGATCTCCTCTAAATCCTCCTTAACTTGAATCGGATCGCCCGTTCCCAGGAGAGCCGGGAAGCCAACCCCGGTTTCATCTTGGAGTTTTTTTTTAATCTCCCGGCCGATATTTTCTCTAAAGGATTGTTTTTCCATTAACCTTGCCAGGGCAGTGGCAGTTAGTTCCTGATAGAATGGATCAGGAAGTTGAAGGTTGATCCCACGACACCTCAGTTGATCCGCTACATAATGGGGATAGAAATCTTTGAAGCCCTCAAACCCTACGATGAGTGTATGCCCTTCATCGAATGAGGCTGCTCCAATCATGGTCGTGGGGATGAGATAAGTGGGTCGAAGTGTCCCCGCACCCGTAGGGAGAAGACAGTTCATATGATCAATGGCATGGAAAGAATAAGGAGGTGGAAACAGAGAAGCAAAGGAGAAGAGGGCGTCCTCAATTCTTTCTAAACCTACTTTAGAATAAGGGTGTTCTGAATGATCTTTGATCCACTGGGAAAGGGACTCTCTCATTTTCGTTGCTGTTGGACATGGGCCTAGAATATCGATCGTATTTGAAAAGAGACAGAGAGAACCTATCCCCTTTCCGACGATGAGGACTTTTTCACCAGCCTCTGCAGCCGTTTTCGCCGCCATCAGCCCTGAGAGGCCCATTCCAATCACAATGAGATCGTAGTGCATGGTTTTTTTTAAATGCCGTCGGCAGCAAATGCCGACGCTACAGAATGATTATTGTAGCGCCCTCATTTATGGGGGCGGTCAAAGGTTGAAGACTCCTTTATAGATCGATTCAATCAATTCTTCTTCTTTGAGTGCTGTCCCCCAGAGAATCGGGCGGATCCCTTTCCATCGCTCCTCAAGGAATCCCTTTAATATTTTATTGGAATCTCCTCCTGCCCTCCTTAAATGGTGTAACACTCCGAGAAGGCGATACACACAGAACCCCCCTTGGCACGTCCCTTTGGCGAGGCGTGTCCGATGAAGGATGTCTTGAAGGTCCTTAAATTTCTCCTCCCCCAAGAATTCTTCAACTTCTTTCCTTTGAACCAGTTCACAGTCGCAGAGGATCTCTCCCCTGTCTGTTAGGAATTGTTTGAGTCGTTCTTTTAATCCGGCAGGTCTGCTTGCACCTGGGAGAGGATTCAAATGAGTCGAACAGGCCACCTCTCTACCCATTTTTTCACAGATGAGGTCAGAAGTCTTTTCTGACATCAACCGATAGGTCATCAATTTTCCACCGGTGATGGTGATCAGGTTTTTTATCCCGTCTCTTTTCCCATGATCAATGAGCGCAACCCCCCGGCTGATCGCCCGATCATTTCCTTTTTCTTCCGATTGGAATAAGGGCCTGATGCCTGCATAAGCCCGAATGAATCTGGCCTCTTCGATGGCAGGAATCATTTTCGACGTTTCCCGGACTAAGAGGGAGACCTCATGAGGAGTAACTTCAAAATTCTCAATCTCTTTCAAACGAATGGATGTTGTTCCGAGAATGGATACGGTCTCATTGGGGACGACGATGTCTCCATCCGAGGGGTGACGGCAATGATTGATGACACGATGGGTGAGCCTCCGGTTGGTGATCAACAGAGACCCTTTAGAGAGAGTCATGCCGATGTGAAGGCCGGCAAGTCTAAGGACCTGATTTACCCAGGCACCCGTGGCATTGATGAAAAAGGAAGCATCCATTGATAATTCCTCACCGGTGGCAAGGTCTTTTGCTTCGATGCCTCTTATTTTATTCCCTTCGATCCGGAGAGAAGTCACTTCAGTGTGGAGGAAGAATTTCGCTCCGTGGCTCTCTGCATCTTTGGCGTTTTCTAAAATTAACTTGAAAGGATGGATTGCCCCATCGGGGACCTTCACCGCACTCAGAAGATCGGGATGGAGTTCGGGCTCCCATGCCAGGGTTTCATCCCGTGAGCAAAGGGTATTTGAAATTCCCGCTTCTTCACAGGCTCGAAGGAACCGATCCCGAAACTGAAGACCGTCTTCGGGGAGAGAGACGAAAAGACCATCTGTTTCTTCAATGCAATGGGGGGCAATCTTTCTGAGAATCTTATTTTCAGCGATGCATTCTTTGGCAGCTTCTGGATCGGATACGGCATATCTTCCGCCGCTATGAAGGAGCCCATGATTCCGACCCGAGGCGCCGGTGGCAAAATCACCCTTCTCAACCAAAACGGAGGGGATTCCCCTCAGCGCCAAATCCCTTGAAATTCCGGCTCCGGTGGCGCCGCCTCCGATGATTAATACTTCTGTTTTTATCTTCACTCAGGTCCCCAACAGCATGATTTCAATACTCGAATTTCAAAACAAATCCGAATCATCATAATGTCAAATGCCCAACCTCAAATGTCAAATCCGAAGCTCAAATATCTAAAATCCCTATCTTTGAAATTTAGCGTTCCCTTGACTTGGGGATTGCTCATTCTCTAACGAGATTGCGGGAATTTGTCAAGGGAAGCGACGATCGCTCTTCCACAGGTCTCTTTCTCCTCTGTTGCGTGATTGAACGCAAAATTGAACACAAAACTGAAGACAAAACTTGACTTTTCAATATAATGGAATAAAATAGGGTCACTTTAATTCATTATTTTGAGAGGTGATTTTTAGAATAATCCTTTACTGAGGGTCTTTAAAATAGCGAATAGGAGTCAACGATGGTTGAAATCTTAAAAAGCAGACATCATTTCCTCGATTTGGTTCAAGTCGCCTTTATCCTCACCGATGCCCACTCAAAAATCCTTTACACCAACCGTTATACAGAACGTCTCTTCGGGTATTCGAGAGAAGAGATAGAAGGCGAAAGGATCAGGGTACTTTTCTTAGAAGAAGATCTCACCTATTTCCTCCCCAACATTGTTTACCTCTCGCTTTACAAAAGTGGTTTTGAAGGGGAAGCCCTTTTGAGACAAAAGGACGGGACAAAGGTTTTTGTTCACCTCTACACCACCGCCTTCAAAGAAGAAGGAGAGGTTTTCATTTCGTTTTCTTTACAAGAGATTCAACGATTAAAGAAGTTGGAGAGGGAAAGGTTGGAGATGGAGCGTTGGACGAGTCTTGGCATGATGGTGGAGGAGATTGCCCATCAGATTCGGAATCCAATTGTCGCTATTGGAGGATATACACAACGCCTTCTCAAGGCATTCTCTCCTTCGCCAAAAGGCAAATCCTATCTTCATCGAATGCTCCGTGAGACAAAGAGGCTCGAAACCATGATTGAGCGGTTGGAGGAGTATATCCTGCTGCCGAAACCGACTCTTCAAAGGGAGAAGATTGAAGAGGTAGTGGAGACCATCCTCCAGATATTTTCAAAAGAGGCGGCGGAGAAGGGGGTTTTCTTCAATCTGGAGACAAGGGCTTTAGAAGGGGAGGGGAGTTTCTTCATTGACAGGGATCTGATCGCCAAGGCTCTCTTTCATATTTTGGGAAACAGCATTGAGGCTGTTACACGAATACCGATGGGGAAAAAGGGTAGGATCGTGAAAGTATCCCTCTTTGGAGAGGGAGGAAGGATTGGGGTTTTGATCTCAGATAAGGGGGAGGGGATTCCTAAAAAGAACCTGAACCGAATTTTTGAGCCCTTTTATTCCACCCGACCTGATCGGGTGGGATTGGGATTAACCTTCGTGAAGAGAGTGGTGGAGGAACAAGGGGGAAAGATTCAGGTGGAGAGTCGTTTGAAGAAAGGAACGACGATCACACTCACTTTCCCAAAGGATCGGCGTCGGATATTACGTCGAGAGCAACTTTCCCCGGAGGGCGTGGAGAGAGATAATGATTAAGTGATGCCCACGGTCCAGAGCCCATAGTTTCTCCACTTGTTTGGAATGGTCACCTAAGCTCCATACCTGCCCACCGTATAAGTACTTCTTCCATTCCGTCTTCTTGTCAAAAAAGAAAGGGACATTCTGATCCTAAACCCGCCAGTTATAGAAATGAATCCGGACAGGTCCCGCCCGAGGCGGGACTACGCGCAGGAAGATACAGGGCTCTTCCAGTGTCCCCGCCGAGTCTGTCTTGGCAATTTTTTGCAATGTTGAGGTTTAGATTTGGACGAAATAATGGCTATGATGCCTTCCATTTTGGATCGTTTCTGTCTCAATGGGAAGGTCGCAGGTCGTGGACCGGAGGGTTAATGTTAGACGTGGCATCTTTAATCCATCAAGGAAAGGGAAACTCCTAATGACTTACCAAGAGCGACTAATTCCTGCGAC
>CAYGWV010000157.1:0-10382 GCA_964353925.1 uncultured Syntrophaceae bacterium
ATACAAACGCAATAAATAATTTTACCGTTCCTGTAGGGTGCGTTCCCCGAACGCACCGTCTGATCGGCTTAGAATATCTAAAACATATTCCGCTCTCCCCGGTGGGAGAGGATGAAGGTGAGGGGGGACCCAAACTTCTCCTGTCCACCCCCACCCTCCCCCTCAAGGGGGAGGGGATTCCTGGTAGAAACGCATTGAAGGCAAGAAAAATTCACTTAATCATTTCTTGTAATCCGTTTAATCAAGAGAGATCGTTTTCCAAGGCTCCCGTAAAAATCACTTGACAAGTACTCAGGATTGTGGTTAACTAGTTCAACTGAATCAATTGAAGAAGAAGAATGGATAAGCGAACTCTCTCTTTAAAGAAGCTGACCCACACCCTTTTGAAGAACGGATCGAAGGAGATGACCGGCCGCTCACGAGGCATCCGGATTCGGGAAGGCCTTGAAAGAATTTTAGGGGAAGAAAAGGGATCCCTTTGCATCATCCTCGATTTCTCAAGGATGGGTTCCATCGATTTTTCCTGGGCCGACGAGGTCGTGGCCAAAATGATCTCCCGGTTGTGGAGCGGTGAATATGGAGAGAAGTTTCTCGTCCTGAAGAACCTCAGCCCTTCCCAGGCGGAGAACATCGGTGTGGCCCTGGAAAGAAAAAAGTTGGCTGTACTGACCACAGGGACGGAAGGATGGCAACTCATCGGTTCTCTGAATAATTATTTGATCCACACCCTCATCCGGGTGATGAAGAGAAGGCAGTTGACGCTGAGAGAATTATCCGAGGAGGAAGGGATTGAGATGAACACGAGCGGCACGCGGCTTCTCAATCTTTACAAGAAGCGTCTTGTCGTGCGAGTGGAGGGGACGATGATGGGAAAGGAAGATTCCCATCGGGGAAGACAATATATTTACCAATCCCTCCTCTCTTAGGGAGAGTGCGATGGCAGAACTGAGAAGAGAGCCCGTTACAAGAATGTGGGTGGTGGTCACCAACGACGATCCCAAGGGTCCATCGGATTACCTTTCCTTCAAACCTCCCTATGGCCGTCGGGAGGCGGAGGGTCCCTGTCCTTTCTGTCCGGGCAATGAAGGGATGACCCCGAAAGAAACTTTTTCATTGAGCCAGGAGGGAGGAGGATGGTCTGTTCGGGTGATCCCGAATAAATTCCCTTTCTTCCGTATCGAGGGGAACTTCGACCGAAGACCGGAGGGAATGTATGATGTCATGGAAGCCATCGGCGCCCATGAGATCGTTGTAGAGGCTCCTGAGCACCATCAGAACCTGGCCACCATGGAACCCAAGCAGATTGAAAAAATCCTGTTGGCTTATAAGGAGAGGCTGATCGACTTGGAAAAGGATCAGCGATTCCAGCAGTTCCTAATTCTGAAAAATTACCCAGGCCTCTTCAACCGCCATCCCCATTCTCATATCATGGCCATGCCGGTCATCCCGAAGAGAATTGACGAAGAGATCTGGGGGACGTTGGATTACTATCAACGCAAGGAACGCTGTATTTTCTGTGACATCCTTAAAGAAGAAATCTCTGTGGAAAAAAGGGTGATTCTGGAAACCGTTCATTTTTTAGTCTTCGCCCCATTCGCCTCACGCTACCCCTTTGAAACCTGGATCGTCCCAAAGGTTCACTGCCCTGATTTTCACAGCATCACCGAAGCAGAGGTGGCAGATCTTTCCGCCGGGATCCAGTCACTGTTCCATTGCTTTTTTAAACTCCTTGCTGATCCGCCGTATAGTCTTACGTTGCATACTTCTCCTGTTCAGAATCCATTCCACCGGCCAGAATACCACTGGCATATGGAAACCCGATTACGAATCGGACTGCGGGAAGGGTTCGAATGGGGGACAGGTTTTTTTGTCAACCCCACTCCCCCTGAAGATGCCGCGAATTTCTTAAGAAGGGTGATTTAAGGGACGAAGAGTTCAGCATGGATGAATTAGATCTTAAAAAATTGGATCGGTTTGAAGGGAGACCTTTTGAGGCCAAAAGGAAGAGAAGGAAATGGGTTCTTCTTTCAGGATCTTTTCTCGTTGGCCTTTTCTTTCTCGTCTACTTTTTTGTACTCCCTTCCACTCCTCCACCGGCTCCCGCTCCTGCGTCCATTCCACCCGCTTTCCAGGAATCCCCGCTCCATACGATTGAAGGGGATGTGAAAGAACGAAGCACCCTTTTCCAATCCTTATCGGAGAAGCGCATTCCTCTTCGGTGGATCGATCTGATTGTCTCGAAATTGAAACCCTATGTGAATTTTAGGAAGATGAAAGGAGGAACTTACCAGTTCATCACCGATGTGAAGGGGGAACTGGTGAAGTTTATTTATGAAGCGAGTCCTACGGAGATTTATGAAATCGAAAAAGATTCCGAAGGATATGGGGTTCAAAGAAAGAGAGTCCTCCTCGAAAGCCGTCTGGTAAAAGTCGTTGGAGAAATTCATTCCTCTCTTTTTGAGGCGATGGAGGCGGCCGGAGAACAGGATCCCTTGACCCTTGCCTTTGCGGAAATCCTGGCCTGGGAGATCGATTTTTATAAAGATGTCCGGGAGGGAGATCGGTTTAAAAT
Organism: uncultured Syntrophaceae bacterium; assembly: GCA_964353925.1. Taxonomy (GTDB): domain Bacteria; phylum Desulfobacterota; class BSN033; order BSN033; family UBA1163; genus CAVQFR01. The sequence continues at coordinate 2,573 of CAYGWV010000157.1, forward strand.
GGTGGTGGAGAAGATTTATAAAGGAGATCAGTTTATCCAATATGGCCCGATCCATGCCTTAGAGTATCAGAGGGGAGAAAGGATCATTCAAGGGATCCGGTATAAAGAGGGGTATTATAATGAAAAAGGGATCTCTTTGAGGAAAGCTTTTTTGAAGGTCCCTTTAAGGTTTAACCGGATCAGCTCGAAATTCAGCCGGGCCAGAAAACATCCCATCCTGGGAGGGTTACGGCCTCATTATGGTGTGGATTATGCAGCTCCGCCCGGCACACCGATATGGGCTGTGGCAGACGGGACCGTTGTCTCTTTCGGATGGAACGGTGGATTCGGGAACCAGGTGATCCTCCGCCATATGAATGGGTATATCACCTATTATGGCCATCTTTCCGGTTTTGGGTCCGGGATCAGAAAGGGAGCAAGGGTGAGTCAGAAACAGATCATCGGATATGTCGGATCGACCGGTCTTTCTACTGGGCCCCATTTGGACTATCGGCTGGCCAAAGACGGACAATTCCGGAATCCTCTGAAAGAAGTTTTCCCTACGGGTCTTCCCGTCGAAAAAGGAGAGATGGAGGCTTTCCATCGAGCAACGGATGAGATGTCAGGCTGGCTTCAAGGGGACTCACCCGATTCGCCTTCGCAGGGGACGATGGGTTTTAGCCGTTGATGAATGTACCCACTAGGCGCAAAACGGGCACGGGCAAATCCCGCCACCGGCGGGACTACGGATGGCGGTTTATTTGAGAATTTAAGGGTAACGGAGGACATCACCCAAAGTGAACTCCAGCAGGGCAAGGGAAGAAGAGTGTCGATTGGGTTTTAAGATTCGCTCCGAAGCCTTTCCCCGGTCACAAGACTTTCCATGATCTTGACCGGGAGGTCGCCCCATAGCGGTGTTGAGTAAGCAGCCTGAAACTTATCTCGTGGGGCTCCACCGAGGGGCCCGTGCGTGTCCGTTTAGTGACGGGTTTATGCAACATTTGGGTATATTTAGAAATGGTTCAGCGGATTTCGCCGCTGGAGGAAGAGAATAGAGGCCAGAGACAATAAAAAGAATGAGGGGGGAGAGTGGGGAGAATATGGGGCAGACAAAAAGGATTCTCATTGTGGATGACGAACGGGATATTGTCAAGGCGTTGACGATCCGGCTCCAACGAGCCGGATACGAGGTCGTCACCGCCTTTGATGGGGCTCAAGCTATTTTCATGGCCTATAAAGAAAAACCAGATCTCATCATCCTCGATGTCCGAATGCCGGCCGGGGACGGATTCAGCGTTGCCGAAAAATTGAAGGAATCCTCGAATACCGTTGCCATTCCCGTGATCTTCTTGACGGGGAGTCCGGAGAAGAACTCAGAGGAAAAGGCCATGGCACTGGGGGCTCGTTTTTATGTTAAGAAACCTTATGACCCTGAAGAGCTATTAGATGCGATAGAGAGGGCGTTGGAGAAAAACTTCGATCCGTCTTAAGACCAAGGGAATCATGGATGCGTTGTCATGTTGAAAGAGGATTTCGTCATCCAGTCGAATGTTCGCCAGGTTCTGATTCGGAGCAATATCGATTATTCAAAGATCACTTTCGGAAGGGTGAAGGGAGTGGTCTACCTGCGAGGGGTCTTCAAATCGGCGTTCCATCATACGGACGGAAGGATAGAGGGCGCCGCAAATTTCGCGATCAAGAGTCTTCAATCCTTGGAAAAGAAGGTCAAGAGTATTCCCGGAGTCATTGATATCGAATTTGAACTCACCAATTGGAAAAAGACAGGAGGACAATGGACTCCGAAGAAATTGCAAGAAGACGGCTGAAGGGAAGACGGCTCCGGCTCTATCGGTGGGTGTTGACCGAGATCGAGAGGGAGATTGAAATTCATCCGAGCTATGCAGACCTTCAGAATCAATTCGGGCTCCTCTTGATGGTCGGGGGGGAGATGGGAAAGGCAGAGAATCATTTTGTAGAGGCTCTCCGCCTGAACCCAAAGTATCGAGAGGCCACCCTCCATTTGGGTTTTTTGTACGTTGAGACGGAGCGATGGAAGGAAGCTGAAGAGATTTTCCTCTCCGAGGTGAAAAGACATCCTAATGATGGTTTTCTTCATCACCTTTTAGGAATTCTGTATCTCCAAACCGGAAGGCTAAAGGCAGCCGCGGCTCGAATTCATAAGTCCATCCAGTACCACTCCTATTATCGAGACTATTACAGAAAGAAAGGAGTGTGGCAGAGAGGGGTGGTTCATCTTCATCAGAAAGCAGAAAGGGTTTTAAGAAAGACACATTTAAACCACCACACCGCCCAGTTCCACAACTTCATCGGTCTCTATCTGGCCCAAAAAGGGAAATCCGCCCGGGCGGTCCAAGAGCTTAGAAAGGCTGCAAGGCTGAAACCTGATGAATTTATTTTTCATGCAAACCTTGGAACGGTTCATACCTATCAAGGAGTCTACCCAAAGGCGATTCAGGAATTTCAGAAAGCTTTGAAGATCGATCCCTTTTATGGCATGGGATATGCGAACCTCAGCTATGTCTATGGCTTGATGTGCCGTACGCGTGAAGCCCTTCGGTGTATGAAAAAGGCGGTTCGTCTGAACCCTCAGTACGCAGATCTCCATTATAATTTGGCCCTTCTTTATAGCGATCGAAAACGATATGAGGAAGCCGCCTTTGAATTGAAGAAGGCCCTTCGTATCAACCCCGGCTACCTCTTTGCAAGAATCAATTTGGGTGTCCTGTATGAGGATCAGGAAAGATGGAAAGAGGCAAGAAGAGAATATCGAAAGATCCTTCAGATCACACCCGAGGATGAACACATTCGGAAGCGTTTGGAAAGAATCTCCTGACCGAGAGGAGAAAAGAGGATGGTCTCTCCCGGTTCGAAAAAACCACCTGAGGTTCAATCCATGCTGGTCATTCACCAGGGCGCCCTGGGCGATTTCATTCTTGCCTTGCCTGCTCTCCAAGCCATCCGCAAGGCCTTTCCACACGCCCGATCTGGCATCATGGGATATCCGAGAATCCTGGAGTTGGTGCAAGAGCGATTCTATGCTGAGGACATCTTCTCTGTGGATCAAAAAGGAATGGCCTCTTTCTTCATTCGAGAAGGGAACCTGGATTTTACGCTCTCTGGATTTTTTAAAACGTTCGATCTCATCGTTGTCTTTGGAAAAGACGGAGAAGGAACGGTCATCGGGAATTTAAGGAGGGTTTGTCAGGGCCAAGTCCTTCCCATCAACACTTTTCCGGCGTGGGATGAGAAGGTCCATATCACCGATCATCTTCTCAAGCAGTTTGACCCATACGGGCTTCCTGCATCCCAACCCAACCCCAGACTTTATCTAAAGAAGTCAGATCGAGAGTGGGCAAGAGATTTCTGGAAAAGCCACGGGGTGACGCTGGGAGAGCGATCGAAGGTGATCATCCTCCATCCGGGGAGCGGGAGCAAGAAGAAGGCCTGGCCCCTGGATCGATTCTTAAGCCTCGCTCGCACGCTACAGGATCGTCTCGGCTCAAAAATGCTCGTCGTTCTCGGCCCAGCCGAGGGAGCGGACGTCGGGAAGGTTTTTGAGGCAGCGGGACCCAACGCTCCCATTCTGGCAAATGGACTGACGCTTCTCCAACTGGCCTCTGTGATGGAGGGATGCTGGTTTTTCATTGGAAATGATTCCGGTATTTCTCATATGGCCGCTGCGTTACGACTTCCGACGCTGGCCATCTTTGGGCCCACGGATCAAAGGGTTTGGTCCCCGAGGGGAGAAAAGACATTTGTGGTTTGCAAGGGAATTCACTGCTCTCCGTGTCCCCAAGAGAGATTCTTTCAATGTAAGGATTCTGCATGTCTGGAAGCAATTGAAGTGGGCGAGGTTTTGGAAGGCTTGGAGAAAATAGGCATTCAGTTGAAATCCTGAGAAAGGAGGGGAAAAATGGAAGAGAAGAAAATAGGGGAAGTGATCAAATATTTTGGAAAGATTGGCGTCGCCGCGATACGGTTATCAGAGGGATCGTTGAAGGTGGGTGAGTCCATCCACATTGTCGGCCATACGACCGACGTGACTCAAGGCATCGACTCCATACAGATTGAGAACAAAAGTGTCCAGGAAGCAGGACCGGGTGCGGACATCGGGATTAAGGTAAAGGACCGAGTGAGAGAACACGACGTCGTCTACAAAGTCGTGGGGTGAACCTCGTTAGGAAGGGGAGGGGATATGGCGAAGTTTTCTAACGGGGTGAACGGGTGGTTTTCAAAAAGGCTGGAGATCGAAAAGAAAAAGAGGGCCCACCTTTCGGGGAAGAAGTGGACCTCGTTTCGCAAAGGGAGCATGAAATAGGTTACTTCGAAAAGGCAAAGCAGGTCATTGCGAGGGCGAAGCCCGCGGCAATCTCTAGAGGTCCCTCGCTCCGCCCTGTATTAATACAAACGCAATCACTCTTGTCCAAATTAGGAATTTGGCAAATCCTTGGATTGGAGCGCTCAGACTGTCATTCCCGTGAAAACGGGAATCCAGCGACCAAAATATCGACACCCCTGGATTCCCCGCATCAAGTGCGGGGCAGGCTCTGCTGGAGTTTATCCCGATGAAAATCGGGGCAGGAATGACATTTTTAGAGGTAGCCTAAAATTTTGAAATTCGAATTTTGAATTTACTTAGGATTTCGAATTCATGGGTTAACGATGCGATTCATCGCTGATTTTCATCTTCATTCCAAATTCAGTCGAGCCACCAGTAAGGAGATGGAGGTGGAAACCCTTGCGCGATGGGCAAAGAAAAAAGGAATTGCTCTTCTCGCGACGGGAGACTTCACCCATCCCACCTATTTTGCAGAGCTGCGATCAAAATTGGAACCCTCAGGAAATGGCCTCTTCAAGCTGAAGAAGGGAGAACAGGGAGTCCAGTATATTTTAACGACAGAGGTGTGCAATATTTATACTCAGAATGGAAAGGGAAGGCGGATCCACAATCTCATTTTTTCCCCCAGCTTCGAGGTGGCAGAGGCCATTCGTTCCAAGTTGGGGAACCTTGGAAAACTCTCCTCGGATGGAAGACCCATTTTTGGTTTTGCTGCAAAAGAATTGGCGAAGATGATCTTAGATATCTCTATGGATTGCCTGATCGTCCCCGCCCATGTCTGGACACCGTGGTTTTCGATCTTTGGGGCTAACTCGGGGTTCGACTCCATTGAGGAATGTTTTGGAGAATTGTCTCCTCATATCCATGCCGTAGAAACAGGCCTTTCATCGGACCCTGAAATGAATTGGAGGTTGTCCGCCCTCGATTCCATAACTCTCCTCTCTAATTCAGATGCCCACTCCCCAAACCGATTGGGAAGGGAGGCGAACGTCTTCGATTGTGCTTTGGATTATCGGGAGATCGCTGAAACGATTCGAAAGAAGGACCGAAAGAGACTTCTCTTCACCATTGAATTCTTTCCAGAGGAGGGGAAGTATCATTATGACGGTCATCGGGAATGTGGAGTGATCTTCTCTCCGTCTCAAACCAGGGCAAGCCAGTCTCTCTGCCCGAATTGCCGCAGGAAGTTGACCATCGGGGTGATGCATCGTGTGGAAGACCTCGCTGACCGTCGAGAGGGTTTTGTTCCGAAAAATGCCATCCCTTCCATCCACCTCATCCCTTTGGAAGAGATTATTGCCGAGGCACTGGATGTTCGAGTTGGAACGAAGACAGTTGAGGCTGAGTACGAAAGGTTGATCGAGAGAGGAGGATCAGAATTTAGAATTCTTCTCGACGCCACTCCCGATGAATTGGCTTCCTTTGTTCCGCCCCATGTCCTGGATGGGATTGTCCGAATGAGGCAGGGAAAGGTTTCAATTGTTCCGGGCTATGATGGCGTTTATGGCAAAATCAATCTCTTCCCTGAGAGAAAGGGAGGGGAGGAAGTTAAAGAGCAGCTGAAATTATTTTAGGGTAAGGTTAAGAATTCCTAAACCCAAATCTTGACCTTAGCCTGTGAGCGAAGCGAACGTAAAGCTCAACCTGGGCTCTTTTCATGGTCAGGGTAGGATGTTGTGGGTTTCCCATCAAGCTCATGTTTAATCATGTGACCATGCATGAAGACGGACGGCGTTTAGAAATATTGCTGAAGCAGAAGGCCGGTCCTCCTTAGGGAGAAAAAACTGCCAATCCATTGCGGAGAGGGAAGATGGATAAAGAGATAAAGGGGAAGATGATCCTGGTTTGTCGGAGTTTAAGGAAGATGTTGCAATTGGCTTTTGAGGGGTTTCAAAAGCCCACAGAGAAATTTTTCGAAGAAGCGGAAGAGTTCGAAGACAAGATTTATGAATACTCTTCGGAATTGACCAGTTTCATTATTTCGAAGAGTCCATCGAGTGAGAAGGAGAAGGAGTGGGTCAAGCCTTATCTCTCAATCGCCTCCAGTCTGGGTCGCTTGACTCACAATATTCAGGGCATTTTGGATCGGTCAAGAGGCAAGTATGAAAACCATATCCTCTTCAGTGACCAAGCCCTCAAAGAGGTGAACGACGTCTTCCAAGAAACCATGAGACTTTTGGAAAACCTTCCGAATCTCTTGACTACGGAGAGCAAATCCCTCGCCCAACGAATCGGGGAAGAGGGAAGGTCCATGCTCAAAATTGCGGAGGCCTATTCCGAAGACCATGAAGAAAGATTGATTAACGGAATCTGTGTACCTAAACATTCACCCCTTTATCTAAGCATCATCGAATCCCTAAAAGGGGTCATGGTCCATACTCTGGCGGTGAGTGGAAAGATTGTCTCCCTTTCATCCAAATCCTAAGTGAGGAGATGTCGTCCGTTGATTCGAGAAAGAGGGGAAGTCATCCGTATCATCAAGTTTGACCGAAAAATAGTTTGACAACTCTCTTTTTTTACGATAAGATGAATTGCTGTTCATAAAGTGAATAAGTGTTCTAAATTCGCGTCTAAAGGGATATGCAATGATCCAGGTCGAGAAAATTAGTAGGAAGGAAAGGGAATATTTGGCGCATCGTGAGGAGATTCTTTTGGCAGCGGAAAAGGTCTTTGCCGCAAAAGGATTTTTTCCCACCACGATGAGTGATATTGCACGAGAGGCGGAGTTTGGGACAGGGACCCTTTATAAGTATTTCAAATCAAAAGAGGAACTTTATTTCACCCTCATTGATGAAAAGGTGGAGGAGATCAATTGTTTAGTCAAAGCCGAACTCTCACAGAAGACCTCGGCTGTCGAGAGGATCAAAAAGGTGTTGGGCCTCCAGTTCGAGTTCTTCGAACGAAAGCGGGATTTTTTCAGGATCTATACTTCAGAGCGGAGTCGCTTTGAGTGGACGGTCAAAGATGAGTTGGGGAAGGGCCTCCACGAGAAGATGGTCGCCTACATCAACATCCTCGCTGAGGTGATGAGGCAGGGGATCGAAGAAGGAGAGTTCAGACCCCTCAACCCCTTGGATTTGGCTCATGCCTTAGTGGGGGTTGTCAATTCCTTTATCTTCGAGTGGATGATCAGTCGAGAATCTTATCCACTCATTTCAAAGTTGGATACGGTTTTAGAAATCTTTTTAGGCGGGGCGCAACAAATGGAAAGGAGGATGTAGGTCAATGAAAATGAAATGGCTCGTCGGATTCATGGTATGGACAATTGTTTCAGCAAGTGTTGTCTGGGCGCAAGGATCTCAGGTGCCTCTCACCCTGGAAGAAAGCATTAAGATCGCTCTGGAGCGAAGTCTGACCGTCCATTCTGCGTTGGTGGGGATTGAGGGTTCTGAATTCAGAAGAAAGGAAGCCATCACAAATTTCCTTCCTCTTTGGACGGGGCAATATATTTATAACCGATATAACGCACCC
>CAYGWV010000158.1:0-11893 GCA_964353925.1 uncultured Syntrophaceae bacterium
CATTTTTTCAAACAGACCCTTGCTTTTCATTCTCCTCCTCTCCTGGCGGGAGGGGGACGAAAGTGTGATAATACACCCTCTTCCCAACCCTCTCCCCTGCCTTCGTCCCGCAAGGCGGGGCTTCGCGCAGGCAGGCGTCAAGGGAGAGGGGGAACATGTTCGAGCCAATTTCTATTTTGCAAGATGATGACTCATTGATTATTCAGGTATTTCCAATTATGATGCTTTATATAAAGAGGAAAAATATGAAAGAATACACAGACAAACACGCCCGTTCGGGAATTGATGCTCCCCTTCCAAAACTCGAATGTTTCAAGAATCAGTTCAAAAACTATGAGATTACGGTTTCCATCCCAGAGTTTACTTCTGTCTGTCCCCGAACAGGGCTGCCTGATTTCGGAACGATTACGATCCGATACACTCCTGATCAATGGTGCGTAGAATTAAAATCTCTAAAGATGTACATCCTTGCCTACCGGAACTTGGGAATCTTCTACGAAAATGCTGTGAATCGGATCCTTAGAGATTTCGTCAAAGCCTCCAAACCCATTCAAGCAGTGGTCACGGGTGAATTTAATGTCCGGGGGGGCATGAAAAGTATGATCGAAGCCTTTTATCCTCCAAAAGGAACACGAAGAAAAGGTAAATGATGACAGAGGTTAAAAAAAAGGTCCTTTTTGTCTGTACCGGGAATTCTGTCAGGAGTCAGATGGCCGAGGGGCTGTTGAAGGCTCTCGGTTCCGGGCAGTGGGAGGTCCAGAGCGCAGGAGTCATTCAGTCTTATGTCCATCCCTTAGCCATTCGGGTCATGGAGGAGATCGGAATTGACATTTCTCAACAGACGTCTAAATCCATGGACCAATTCGTCAACGAGAAATTTGATTATGTCATCACCCTTTGTGATCATGCAGCTCAATTCTGTCCTACCTTTGGTGGCCGGGGCAAACGACTTCACTGGCCCTTTGAAGACCCTGCGGGGGCCATTGGAACCATGGAGGAGAGATTAGCCGTATTTCGAAGGATAAGAGATGGGATTAAAACGAAGATCGAAGAATTTTTAAAGTCTGAATCCTCTGAAATCCCTGATGCGATTGCTTCATTTAAATTTTAGGCCCCAGCCCTTCTCAACAGCCTCTCCCAAGTTCTTTCTACGTTTTCCTGAACCACTCCAATTTCCGAATCCGTCAAGTGGCCGAAACGGCCCTGAAGCTTCAAATACTCTTTTACGGGAACGACATGGGATTCTTCTTGAAGGGTATAGGATATCCCATTCTCAATTTCATAAAGAGGAAAGACCCTTGACCGGACAGCAAGCCTTGAAATCTTGACCGTGAGTTCTGAAGAAATTTTCCAACCCGGAGGACAGGGAGAGAGAAGGTGGATAAACCGGGTTCCCCGGATACGCTTCGCTTTCTCCAACTTTCTTAACAGGTCTTCCGGATAGGCAATCGTCGCCGTCGCCGCATAGGGAATCTGGTGATCGGCCATGATCGCCATGATATCTTTCTTCGGGTGCTCTTTGGGTTTCATCACCGGGGTGGTCGTTGTCCAGGCGAACCTGGGTGTAGCGGAACTCCGTTGGGTGCCTGTATTCATGTAACCTTCGTTGTCATTGCAAATGTAAATGAAATCCTCATTTCGCTCCGCAGCACCCGAGAGGGCTTGGAGCCCAATGTCGAAGGTTCCACCGTCTCCAGCCCATACGGCGACCACAGCCTCATGATCACCTCGAATATCCAAAGCGGCTCTCACCCCTGAGGCGGTGGCTCCGCCCGTGACAAAACCCGCATGGACAACCGGAATTCGGAAACTGGAGTAGGGCCAAAACCCCGGGATGATGGACCAGCAAGAAGCAGGAAAGACCATCACCGTTTTCTCACCGAGGGCCTTCAGGGTGAGCCGCATGCTGACAGCTGCTCCACATCCGGCACAGGCAAGATGGCCATGACCCAGATTCTCTGAAAGCGGTATCTCTGTTTTTTTCATCCCTCCCTCACACCGTTGAAAATTGTAGAATGAAAAATGCAAATCTAAAACAACGGGTTTTAGAAATTTTGTAACACTTTAGCGCTTCGAAAAGGATCTTCTGTAGTCTCATTTATTGTGTCATTCCCGTGCAAACGGGAATCCAGAATCTTAGAAAACAATCTGGATTCCTGCTTTCCCAGGAATGACAGACCAACTGTCCTATGTTTAGAAAGGTTTTCAAGCAACTAAGGTCTTACAAAATTTTGAAATTTGCAATTTAAAATGTTTATTTTGTAATGATGTTTATTTCTTCAGACCTAACCACAAGATCTCTTCTTCGGGCTGCAGGTGGTCCACCGTGTATTGGATCGCTTCCTCAATGAGCTCCGGAGTGATGTCCCTTCCCCCCAATCCCGAGATGAATCCAAAGACCTGGGGTCTCTTCTCCCTGGAGTATAAGGAGGCTCTCAATTCGTGGGCGAAGATACCTCCCACCCCGGCCGAGAGATTTCTATCAATGACCGCCACCTTCTTTGCCGCTTTGATTTCCTCATAAATCTCTTGCGAGGGGAAGGGCCGAAATCTCTTGATCTTTATCCCGGCAACACTGACTCCTTTCTCATTCAGTTTCTGGATGACGATCCTTGAGGTGCTCGTCACCGTACCGGAGGTCATCAGAAGAATTTCAGCTTCCTCCTTTCCATGCCTCTCGATGGCGCCATAACCGCGACCAAATCGGGATCTGAATTCACCGTCCACCTTTTTGGCGATCTCGGGAACCTGTTCCATTGCCTTCTGCAATTTGTATCGAAACTCCAAAAAATATTCCGGCGTGGCGATCATTGAAAAGGCCATGGGTTCCTGAGTATCGATTGCATATTCCGGACAATAGGGCAGCAGGAACGGGTCCACCTCCTCCATCGTGGGAATCTCTACAGGCTCGGAGGTATGGGAGAGGACGTAAGCATCGAGGACGACCATCACGGGAAGCTTGACCGATTCTGCAATTCGATAAGCCTGGAGGACGGTATCGAGGACTTCTTGATTGTTTTCGCAATAGAGTTGAATCCATCCGGTATCCCGTTGAGAAAGGGAGTCGCTCTGATCACTCCAGATATTCCAGGGCGGGGCAATGGCTCGATTGACATTCACCAGCACAATAGGAAGGCGAGCACCAGAGGCCCAATGGAGCATCTCGTGCATATAGGCCAATCCATGAGAGGAGGTCGCCGTAAAGCATCTCACCCCTCCGGTGGAGGCCCCAATCAGAGCAGCCATGGCAGAATGCTCCGATTCCACTTTCAGGAATCGTGTGTTCAACCGGCCGTTTGCGATGAGTTCTGATAGCTCTTCAACGATCGTTGTCTGCGGGGTGATGGGATAGGCAGAGATGACATCGACACGGCTCAAGATCACCCCATAGGCCACCGCTTGATTTCCCGTGATGACCCTTTTCATCTCGCCTCCTCTTTCAAAGAAATGGCCCCTCGGGGACATTCAGAAAAGCAGATCCCACAGCCTTTACAAAAATCGTAATCCACTTGATGGGAGAGAATCTCTTCAGTTTTCATGATGGATGCATCGGGACAGAAGACGTAACAGTTCTCACATCCATTACAGGTCCCACAACTGAAACATCTTTCCGCCTCTCCTAATGCGATGCTCTCTGCGAAGGTGGACGTGACCTCTCCAAATCCTTTAATTCTTTTTTTCGCCAGGTCTCTCTGTTCCCTATGCCTTTTTGAGGTTTCAAAGTAGTCCGTATTCAATTCTTCAAAAGTGACGACATGGGGATTCATCGATCTCTCTTCAGGATGGAGATGTCTGAAGATCGAGAGGGATGGACCTTCTCCTATCAGAATTTGACGGATCGCTTCTTCCGCATCTTTGCCTTGGAGGTAACAATCAATGGCTAAGGCCGCCTTTTTCCCCGAGCCAATGGCATGGGCCACCGTTCGCTGGTTTGATGTAAGATCTCCTCCTGCAAAGATCCCTTTTATACCCGTGCTTCCATCTCTCTGCGTAAGGACGACCCCGTCTCTCTTCTCTATTCCCTTTGGAAGAAAGGAGACCTCAATTTCTTCTCCTGCTGCAATGATTACGGTATCTGCTTCGATGAAAAAATTGGAATTGGGGATGGGAACTGGTCTTCTCCGGCCACTCTCATCCTTTTCTCCAAGCTCCACTCGCAGACATTCCAGACGTTTCATGTTATCTTTTTGTTGAATGCGAATGGGGCTGACCAGATATCTGATCTTCACCCCCTCTTCAATGGCTTCCACCATCTCATCTTCAAAAGCAGGCAATTCCTCCTTTGAACGGCGGTAAAGGATGGTCGCTTTCTTTCCCAGCCGGATGACCGACCGTGCCACATCGATGGCTGTATTTCCTCCACCGACGATAGCAACCTTGTCACCTAACTTTACTCTATTACCTAAGTTGATCTTTCTCAGGAGATCAAGGCCGCCGAAGACGCTCTTTCCTTTCTCCCCTGAAATATCAAGGCCCCTACCTCGATGGGCTCCGGTGGCGATAAAGGTGGCCTGATAATCCTTCAAATCATCCAGATCTAAATTTTCCCCATATGGAATTCCCGTTCGAATCTCCACACCTAATGCCTGAATTTCTGAAATTTCCCTATCCAAAACATCCTTTGGCAATCGATAGGAGGGGATTCCCATTCTCAACATCCCCCCTGCCGAGGGCGAAGATTCAAAGACAGTCACCTCATAATGAAGCTTTGCCAGGTGATAAGCGCAACTCATTCCGGCAGGTCCAGATCCGATAATGGCAACCTTTTCCTTCCTTGCTCCTGGTACCTTTTCTACCTTTTTACTCAGAGTTGAAGCAAAGTCTGAAACGAATCTTTCCAGGGCATGGATGGCGATCGGCTCATCATAGGCTCCGCGATTACATTTCGACTCGCAGGGATGAAAGCAGACTCTGCCGCAAATTCCTGGAAAAGGATTTTCTTCCTTGATCAGATTCCAGGCCCCTTCAAAATCTCCTTGGGTTGTTTTCTGTATAAATGCGACGATATCATTCCCTACCGGACACGCTGCACTGCAAGGCGGTGTCTTGTCTTCATAAAAGGGACGTTGTGCCCTCCACGCCCCTGTCTTATTCCACTCCATATTCCCAAAAGAAACGGAGATCATCGGCATTTCAGAAGCGCCTTTGAAAGTAAGCTGATTTGTCATTTCAGAAATCCTATGAATCCTATTTGATTTCGAAAAGGGCACAGAGCAGAGGGCATAGCGTTTAGAATCCTGAATCACAAATTTCTGTAGGGAACGGTTTCAAACCGTTCTCTACCCCAAAATCCAATTTCAAATGACCAAATAGATTCTTTTCGAATTTAGGTGATTGGGATTTATTTGAAATGTGGTATTTGCGATTCGGTCCTTCCATATCGCTATGCTCTATGCGCCATGCGCTATGCTATTTAAAACCTCACCTCTTGATAGGCTTCCCTTGCAGCCTTTACGTTCTCGTCCCTCTTTCCCGGAACCTCTTCACGAATGGCCAATGCGATGGAATCGATTCCCACGAGGCCCGTCGCCTTTGAAAAGGCTCCTAAGATCGCTGTACTGACGATTGGATTCGTCCGTGAACCTAAGCCGTTCTCGATGGCAATCGAGGTAGCGTCGACGGTAGCCGTTCGAAAGCCCTTCAGATCACTAAACACCTCAGGAGCCTGGTGGGAATTGATGAGGATCCACCCATTCTGTTTCAAACCAGAAGTCACATCGATTGCACCAAGCAGTGTTGGATCGAGAACAACGATATGATCGGGTTGATAAATATTGACCCTCAAATTGATGGGCTGGCGATCTACCCTCAAGAAGGCCATGACAGGTGCCCCTCGCCTTTCAACTCCAAAGGCAGGGAAGGATTGGACATAGAGGCTTTCATGGAAAAAGGCGACAGCAAGCACTTTGGATGCCACCACAGCTCCCTGCCCTCCTCTTCCATGAAATCGAATCTCAATCATCGGTCGCAGCCAAATGGAAGATTGGAATATTGGAGTAACGGAGTGTTGGATTTGCTAATTCGAATATGATCCTTTTTACCCAGTATTCCAGTATCCCATCGTACCAATAATCACTATTTTAACCTGGATTCTGATTCATCAAAAGTCGACTTTCTGCCTGTGCTCTTTCAAAGGCTTAAGATGGCAGGTTTCATTCATCAGCGATAAAATGTATTTCCCATCTCTATGTTGAATGAGGTTGATAGCCGTCGTATCCTGAGTGATCTGCCAGAAATGGGAGTTGTCTAAGCCCAAAATGCCGCAGATCAACACCTTGTTGACGACGCGGTGAGTAACGAGGACAAGAGTCTTCCCAGGATGGTCTCGGATCACTTCTTCCATTGCAGCCATCGCCCTCACTCTGACATCATCCAAACCTTCGCCACCCGGAAGCCTGACCAGATGGGGCGTTTCCACCCATTGGCGATAGGTCTTACTGTCACTCTCCCGAATCTCTTGATGCGGGCGCCCTTCCCAATTTCCAAAGCTCATATCGATTATTCCATCTAATGGTTGAACTTTGAGGTTGTGAAATTGGGCAATTTTCTGCGCGGTTTCCCAAGCCCTGGATAAAGCGCTTGAGTAAATCGCGTGGATCTCCATCCCCTCGAAATATTGCCCTACCAATTCTGCTTGCTTCAGGCCGGTTTCATCAAGGGAAACATCTGTTCTTCCTCGAAAGATCTCCTCCTTATTCCATGCGGTTTGCCCGTGACGCACAAGGTAGAGAGAAGTTGTAAGGGAGTCTTTTTTCATAAAAACCAATTTATATGCCTACGCATTCTCCATACCATTTTCTACTGCTGAAAAGCAATATCTTTTGCCCCCGACCCGACCCGACCCTACCCTCCCCCTCAAGGGGGGAGGAGGAGGGCGAGGGTGGGGGTATGGAAATTTTAACTTCCTTCAGGTCTAAAAAAGGGGTATACTACAGACGTAAATTGGCAATGGAAAAAGATGCTGAAAGTTTTAATTTTGTGAAAATTATTGGAGCGCGGCAAGAAAATTGTTAGGCTTAATTTAATAGCAGGGTTTCTCAATGCAGTTCGAATGGGATCCAAGAAAAGCAAAAAGGAACTATAAGAAGCATACGGTATCGTTTGAAGAAGCAGTAACCGTGTTTTACGATCCGTTATCGGCCACTTTCGATGACCCTGATCACTCCGTTGGAGAGCAGAGGTCCATCAGCATCGGTTTTTCCTCTCATGGTCGCTTGCTTGTTGTATCGTATGCAGAAAGAGGAAAAGCCCTACGTATCATCAGCGCACGACTCGCAACTGCGCATGAAAGGAAGAAACATGAAGAGCAAACAACGAATGGATCGTGATGAATTACGTCGCGAATACGACTTTGACTATTCTAAAGCAGTCCGCGGCAAGTATTTTAAGCAATTGTTACAGGAAGGGGCTAATGTTGTCGTTCTTGATCCGGACGTAGCCAAGGCTTTTGGTGATTCATCTTCAGTGAATGAGGCATTAAGATCGCTTCTGAATCTGGCACGTTCGACTCAACGCCTGTCAAAGCGCCGGGGCAGCTTAAAGCACCGTGCCGCTTAGCCCGGTCGGGTTGTCGACCACCATGGATCAACCTTAATTGCATATGTAAGCGAAGACAGGTGAAACAATGAAGATTGATATCGACAAGCTTAGCGAGGCAGAGCTCATCGCCCTCAACCACAGGATCGTTGAACGTTTGCGTTTCCTCAATCAGAAGCGCGCACATGAGCACATGCTGGAGTTCCAGATTGGCGACCGTGTCACTTTTCAGCCGGAAGGACTGCCACCAGTGGTTGGAATGCTGACACGCTATAACAAGAAGACGGTCACCATTATCACCGAGGAGTGGCAGCACTGGAACGTGTCGCCTCGGCTCCTTCGGAAGGCCGTCTCTGGAATCCCAGACATAACCAGCACCAACGTGGTCCGGCTGAGAAAAGAATAGGTACTTTTCCCGCCTAAGGCTATCCAGCCGATCGCTTCGCTCATAGCGCCGGCTGGTCTATTACATTCGGTCGGCAGGAAAAATCATTTGGGGTAAAGCTGCTGTCAGTAATAGGCGAAGAAGCTGCAAAATGTTTTAAATTGGGCTTTTTTGACTCGTTAGAGTCGTAGTTAAAGGAAGTCGAAAATGTTATTGTTGAGACCAATTGAGAAGAAGGGAGTCAAACAATGCGAGTAACTGATCTTCAGGAAATTACTAAATTAAGTACCCCTGAGAAAATTCTATTGGTTGAGGATCTTTGGGATAGCATCGCTTCGGATGAATCTGCTGTGCCTGTCCCCCAGAGCCATATGGAAGAGTTGGACAGAAGGCTCAAAAGATATGGATCTCCCCCAGGAACCCTTTTATCCCTTGAGGAACTGCGGACAAGAATAGAGAAACGGAAATGACATACATCCTGCATTTCCTTCCCGAAATCGAGGAAGATGTCACTGCCGGTTATGTTTGGTATGAGGGAAAGTCGCCCGGACTCGGCGAGGAATTCCTCCGCATATTTTATGCCTGCGCTGCCGAGCTTCCTCGAAATCCACTACTTTATCCAAAGGTTTATAACCAATTCCGGCGTCGTCTACTCAGGAGATTTCCCTATGCCATTTATTTTATGGTAGAAGACGACCAGATTGTTGTGTTCGGGCTTTTTCATTGTGCACGTGATCCCCGTACCATCAAAGGGGCGCTTCGAGATCGACATGAGTCAGGCAGACCCTAGAGAGTCCACCTATGCCAAGGTGGACCATTTTGGAGGACCCTCTCGTCGCTTTCGTCGATATTCTGGGGTTCCACGAGATCATCAAGGGGAATATCCGTTCTTCCTCGCAAGCTCTCTTCTTTATTCCATGCCGTCTGGCCTTACTGGACCAAATAAATGGAAGTCATATGGCCAGATTATTACCCATATAGAAAGAATTCTCAAAGGAAAAGTTTTTACCAGCTGGCGACGATGTTCAAATCCCGATGATCCACACGTCTGAACACGACACAGCATTGGCGAATGTCCTCAGGACGCAGGGGATTTTTCAAAACTGTCCATGAGCCTACAGAAAGACAAAGATGAGCAAGGATAACTTCCTGCAACTTTAAGTTCCCCTATTTTAGAAAAAGGTGTATATTACAATCGCAAATGAACAATGCGGATGTACGTGTCCACTAACAATAATTCATTCTGAAATTAACTCGGCTTTATATAATATCATTCAGGGGAAGGGAACCAAAATGAAAAAGTTAGTAATTTTGTTGGTTGTGGTGAGTTTGGTGCTGGTGAGTGGGTGTGTTTCTCTACCCCCCGATTTCAGTGAAAAGGCACAAACTGATTTATCAAAGAAACCTCTGCTCTATCAAAGCGCCGAGTAGTTAAAAGGTGTGTATGGCTATCAAGATATGCTAATCCAACGCCCAAACGTTGTACGAGGTGCTTTAGTCTGCGATGAAGAAACAGTTATGTTCGTGGTTTTTGACAAAAGGTTGGATAAATATATTTCGACTCTGGATCTTAACTTCAGTGATATTAAAAATGTTTCAGTTGGAAAATGGGGTGCTGGAAGAAGATTAGTCATTTATGGAAAGTCGGATATTTATACATTTGGGATCACAAAAAAAGGGGCCGCTGACAAAGCTATGACCTATAAGTTTGCAATTTTCATTGCAAAAAAGCTAAACCAAAATACTGAACAATTTTCCAAGGAGCTTGAGAAAATAAATTGAACTATCGAAACAGATTAAAAGCGTTAGAAAGAAATCCATATTCAAGTGTCAAAGAACAAGGGCAGGGTCAGAAATGGCCTTGCCCTTTTTTGTTTATTTCCTTCGGTAATCATCAAACCCCAGATCATCTCGCTATCGCAGATAAGTAGGTGTTATTTTTAAAATGACCCTTCATCAGACCTTGGGGGGGCGACTTTTTAGGACGGGCCTTAGCCACGCTTTTTCAAAAAAATAATCTAAGACCTTTTTTGAACTTTTTTCTTTCTCTACCAATATTCTTCCTCCAGATTCCTTTCTCAGACTGAATAAAGACCTTTCGCTGTCAAACAACAAAAACAAGTCAACCCAAGTCGCAGCATCCTTATCAGCTTTACCCTTCGACTTCTTTTTCTCTTTCAAGATCTGGAAAAGTTCTTTCCACGTCATCCCCTCCTCTAATTCTTTTTCGTCCATCTTTCCTTTGATAAAATTGATGGCTCTTGCCAGGCGGAAGAGGGTTAACAGATCAACCCGATCAAATTCCTTTGTCTCAATAGGGAAGGCGCTTGACCGCCACTGGAAAAAGTAAGGAGGAAGGATCCCTTCTTTTTCACATCTCTCGAAAAGAGAAGTCCCGGGTGTAGGGTAATAGATGCTCGGTCCAATAAGAACCCTCCTTCCCATCAGGTAAATCAAAGTATCCAACATCTCCTCGATGGTTTGACCCGGCATTCCCAAGATGGCATAAGCAATCACATGAAGGCCGACCTGCTCTGCCTTTTCCAGAATGTTATCAAACTCAGTAGCTGTCTTAGGCCTTCCCATCCTTTCTTTCGTTGAAGGATCTGTGCTGACATAGGAAAGATTGGTCGTATGAAAACCTGCTCTTTTCATTAATTTTAGAAGTTCTCCATCCAGAGAGGCAAAAGAAATTCCATTCATTGCAGAAAGCTCAATTTTCCCTTCTCCAAAGGCTTCGATAATGAGATTCATCAACCTCTTTGCCCGCTCTTGATCAAAGGTGAAATTGTCGTCTTCAATATCAAAAATCTGTATACCATATTGCTTCTGACACTGCATCATCTCTTTAAGTATGGCCTCTGGAGTTCGAGTCCTGAAAGAAGTACCCATGACAAGATGACCTGAACAGTAGGCGCACCCATGCGGGCAACCCCTGCTGGTGATGATCATCGTAGATCGTTTCTTTCTCAGCCGATATCGATCCAGATCGAGCAGTTCTCTCGCGGGAGGAGGAAGGGAATCAAGATCTTGGATGAAATTCCGAAGAGGGTTGATTCGTATTTCTCCATCTCGGTTTCGAGTCGTACCGACTTTCCGATACCCAATCCCGTCGATCTTTTCAATATTTTTGGCTCTTCCCTTCGCGATCTGCTCTAAAAGAAGAGGAAAACGGACCTCCCCTTCGCCTAAAACCGCATAATCGACAGAAGGGCTTTGTAGAACACCTTCTGGATCGCAACTGACATGGGCTCCTCCCATGACAACAATTTTTCTTCTGTCCCATTCTTTTATGATCTGAGCAATCTCCAGCGCTTCTCCATGATAAGGGGTAAAGGAGGAGGAGATTCCAAAAACATCCGCCTTTGAATTTTCAACCCTCTTTCGGATATCGGCCCAATCCATTCCAAAATGGTAGTAACCAGAATAGAGTTTGAAAGGGCTTCGATCATTGAAAGGATAGAAATCTTTAAGATAGGAAAGTTCTGCAGGAATGGGAATTGACTTTTTCGTTTCTGTCTGGCAATCGAGGATCTCCACCTCATGACCGCGATTTTTTAATGAGGCAGCAAGATAAGCCAAACCAATGGGCTGAGTCCGAGTGGAGGTTTGATAAAAATCGCGAACGGGCGGCTGAATGAGAAGTACTTTCACCCCCTTATCTCCCATTCTCTACAACGCGAACTCTTTGGTGTGTTCACTAAATCGGGGAAAGACCGAGTAGAAATAGATCACATGAAATTGACATCACTTGGACTTATTACCCGGAGCATTGTATCGTTTGCTTTTCTTGACGGCTTTTTCTCGACATCGGTTTTTCCATTGTTCTGAGAATCCCCCTTTGGCAAACTGATCGTGTCCCATAAGTCATCTGCTGGACACAGGGAGGCGGGGTATAATTGGTTCAATTGAGGGTCCAACATAACGTTTTTATGTGTCATTCCCGTGAAAACGGAGATTTTAGGGCTACAC
>CAYGWV010000159.1:0-5887 GCA_964353925.1 uncultured Syntrophaceae bacterium
ACAAAGGTGGATGGGGTCTATGATGCAGACCCATTGCTTCATAAGCATGCCCGTAAATTTGATGAACTCACCTATCTCGATGTTCTCAAGAAACAGTTAAAAGTCATGGATGCAACGGCCATTTCTCTTTGCATGGACCACCAGATTCCTATCATTGTCTTCAGTTTGAGGAGAAGGGGAAATATCAAACGGGTTGTTTTGGGAGAAAGAGTAGGAACGAAAGTGAGGGGATGAACAATGGACGAGAAGACCTATACCGAAGCCGCTTCCAGGATGGAAAAAACCCTCTCTTCCCTCAAGACCGATCTAAACAAGATCAGGACGGGAAGAGCTTCCCTGGCTCTCTTTGACGATATCCGAGTGGATTACTATGGGACACCGACTCCACTGAACCAGATGGCGACATTATCCGTCCCTGAACCCAGGCTGATCACGCTTCAACCCTGGGATACTTCCGCCATCGGTGAAATTGAAAGGGCCATTCTCAAATCGGAACTCGGGGTCACCCCAGCGAGCGATGGGAAGATGATCCGCATCAACATCCCGCGACTGACAGAAGAACGCCGCAAGGAATTGGTCAAGGTGGTTAGAAAGATGGCCGAAGGAGCAAAAGTGGCAATTCGAAATATCCGGAGAGAGGCGAATGATCAGTTGAAGGGACTGGAGAAGAATAAGAAGATTTCTCAGGACGAACTTCACCAGTGGATGGATAAAGTGCAAAAATCCACGGATCAATTGATCGAAAAAGTGGACGGCGTTCTTGCCGCCAAGGAGAAAGAAATCTTAGAAATCTCTTAATACTTTAAAGGGGGTGATGTCAGTGGCCTATGTCATTACGGAAGAATGTGTGGCTTGCGGGACCTGTGTAGAAGAATGCCCCGCGGAAGCCATTGAAGAAGGGGAACCCTATGTGATCAACGACGAGAAGTGTACCGAATGTGGAAGCTGCTTTGAGGTGTGTCCTGTTGAAGCAATCGTCGAAAAATGAGACTGAAAGGGAAGAGAAGTTCTTTCAAAACCTCTCCCCTTTTTCCCCTCCCTAAAATCTTTCCTTTCGACCCATCGCTCTCCACGAATCTTGGATTGAAAATCAATATCTAATATGCTAACTTTAAAAAGATTATTTACCTGAAAACTCTTTTCCAAAAAACTTCTTGTCTCGGTCTTTAAAAGGCTCTGTAAATCATGGAAGAGATCGATAAGGAAAGACTTCCCCATCATATCGCTATCATTATGGATGGAAATGGTCGCTGGGCCAAAAACAAGTTCCTAAACCGGATCAGCGGCCACATCAAAGGAGTGAATGCGGTCCGGGAGGTCGTCACGGCTTGCCGGGAATTGGGGATCAAGGTGCTCACCCTCTATGCCTTCTCCATCGAGAACTGGAGGAGACCCGCAGAGGAGGTGCGTACCCTGATGGAATTGCTGAAGGAATATCTTCAGAAAGAGTGCCCAGAGATGGTCCGGAATAATATTCGACTCAGTGCGATCGGTCGCGTGGAGGATCTCCCTCCGGATGTCCAGATGATCCTGCAAGAGACGAAGAAAAGAACCCAACGCTGTGACGGGATGATCCTTAATTTAGCATTGAGTTATGGCGGCCGTTCCGAAATTCTGCACGCGGTCCAAGGAATCGTCTCTGATTTTCAAAAGGGGAAGATCAACCCGGAGGAGATGACGATCCAACGTTTTTCTCAATACCTCTGGACCCACGGGATACCCGATCCAGACCTTCTCATCCGGACCAGCGGTGAATTTCGCATTTCCAACTTTCTCCTTTGGCAAATCGCCTACACAGAGTTGTATGTCACCGACACCCTGTGGCCGGATTTCGACCGAGAAGAGCTGTTGAAGGCCATCGCGGATTATCAATCGAGGGAGAGAAGGTTCGGTCTGACCAGCGAACAATTGAATGGGAGAGAAGAATAATCCATTGCGGCTTCCCGAATGCGGAACTTCTAATTTTAGATTTCAAATTTCGAATTGCGGATTTGAAATCCGAAATCTACAATCCAAAATCCGAAATGGAATAAATCCGCAATCCGAAGTCCGAATTTAACGAGGCGGTATGGGCAAAATAGAGAAGAGGAAGGTATGGGTGGGATTGGGCATGATCCCTCCTCTTGTCTTCTTGATTGCGCTATTCCATTCTTCCGTGCTTCACCTCATGGTGCTCCTGACCACCTTTTTAGGACTCCGAGAGTATTACAACCTCGTCCTTCCTCACTCCAAATGGATCGAACGGGCGGTGGGAATAGGACTGGGATTGATTCTTTCCCTCATCATTTCCTTTGGAGATATGAAAGAAATTTCGCCGTTCTTGGTCATCACCCTTCTCGTTCTTGCCGTCCTCGTCATGGCCGTCTCACAAGACCTTTCTTCGACGATCACCCATATGGGAATGGCGCTCTTCGGAATTCTCTTTATCGGATTTCTTCTCGCCTATGTCTCGCTCATTCGAAACATGCCGAACGGAAGGACCTGGGTTCTCTTTCTCATCATAACGGTCTGGGCTGGGGACATCTCTGCCCTGCTGAGCGGCTCCTTCCTCGGAAGGCACAAGCTCTACCCCAAGATCAGTCCGAATAAAACTTTTGAAGGATTAGGAGGAGCCATTGTCGGTTCCATCATCGTGGCTCTCGCCTTTTCCTGGCTGTTCATCCCAAATTTAAAAATGGGGTCTTGTATCCTCCTCGCCCTCGGCTTAGGAATTTTGGGCCAACTGGGAGATTTTACGGAGTCGATGTTGAAGCGGAGCGCCCAGGTAAAGGATTCAGGAACTCTGATCCCAGGCCATGGAGGCATGCTGGATCGGCTAGATAGCTTTCTCTTCTCTGCCCCTTTTCTTCACTACTCTCTCCTCTATTTCTTGAAGGAGACCCCATGAAGCGTCTGTCCATCCTGGGTTCAACAGGCTCCATCGGTGTCAACACCCTTCGTATCGTCAGTCAATTTCCAGAACGATTCAAGGTGACCAGCCTTTCTGCCGGCCTCAATACAAATCTTCTCAAACAGCAAATCCTTCAGTTTCGACCGAAGATCGTCTCGGTTCTCAATAAAGAATTGTCGGAGACCCTTCGAAGAGAACTGTCTCACATCCCCGTTGAAATCGTCCATGGGGTAGAAGGGCTCATTCAGGTCGCCACCCATCCGGAGGTCGATCAGGTCGTTTCGGCCATCGTGGGTGCAGTCGGCCTCATCCCTACCCTCTCCGCCATCAAGACTGGAAAACCCATTGCTCTGGCCAATAAAGAGACCTTGGTCATGGCGGGGAAAATTGTCATGGAAGAAGCGAAACAAAAGCATGTCCAAATTCTTCCCGTGGACAGCGAACACAGTGCTATCTTCCAGGCGTTGCTCGGCCACCGGAAAGAAGATGTCCATCGACTCATCCTGACTGCATCGGGGGGGCCTTTCCTCAACTTTCCTGCTTCCAGACTTCAGGAGGTCACGGTAAAAGAAGCGCTCAACCATCCTCGCTGGGAGATGGGGAAAAAGATCACCATTGACTCCGCCTCGCTGATGAATAAGGGCTTAGAAGTCATCGAGGCCCATTGGCTTTTTAACATCCCGATTGAAAAGATCGTCATCCTCATCCATCCCCAAAGCGTCGTTCACTCCATGGTCGAATATGTCGATGGTTCCATGGTCGCCCAAATGGGGATACCGGATATGAAGATCCCGATCTCTTATGCCCTCTCCTTTCCCGAACGACTTCCTCTGAATCTACCCCGCCTCGATCTCTCAAGGAACGAAGCCCTCAACTTCTTCCAACCTGACCCGGAAAGATTTCCGTGCCTTCAATTGGCCTACCACGCCATCGAGATCGGCGAGACCATGCCCGCTGTCCTGAATGCAGCCAATGAAATAGCGGTCAATGCATTCCTGAAGGGATCCCTCAAATTTACGGAAATCCCCCTCTTTCTCCAGGGGGTGATGGGGGAATACGAGGTGAAAGCGGTTCACACCGTGGAAGATATATTGAAAGCAGATCACTGGGCCCGAGAGAGGTCGAAGGCCATTTTAGAAGGGAGAAAAGCGTGCTAACCACTATTCTTTCGAGTTATTCCGGTTTTATTACTTCGGCAGGTTACTTTATTATCGTCCTCGGCATTCTTGTCTTTGTCCACGAACTCGGCCACTTCTTGCTTGCGAAGAAATTGGGTGTCGGTGTAATTACCTTTTCTCTAGGTTTCGGGCCCAAACTCATCGGAAAAAGGATCGGAGAGACTCAGTATCAGATTTCCGCCGTTCCCTTAGGCGGATACGTTAAACTGATCGGGGAAGATCGAGGCGAGGAAGTGAAGGAAGAAGACCGGGTGCGTTCGTTCTCCTTTCAACCCATCTGGAAACGTGTTTTGATTATCTGTGCCGGCCCTTTTTTCAATATGTTTCTCACCTTGATCGTTTTTTGTTTCAGTTTCATCTTCTTCGGCATTCCCGAAGAAACCTTACCTCTTCCCCCGATTATTGGTGGGCTCCAATCTGGCCTGCCCGCAGAGAAGGCTGGTCTGAAAAAAGGCGATACGATTCTTTCCATCGATGGGGTCAACATCACCACATGGATCGACATTTCAAGCATCATCCGAAAGGGTGAAGGGAAAGAACTCTCTATCAAAGTGAAACGGAACGAAGAGATTACCGAATTCAAGATCAGTCCTGAACTTTCAAAAGAAAAACCAAACCAAGGAGAAAAAAACGTTTACGTCATCGGCATTACGCCTCCCTTCGAAGAAATGACATTCCGTTACAAAAGCGTAGGACCGGCGGAAGCGGTTTACGAAGGAGTCTTGCAAACATGGCACTTAACAAAATTGATGGTGGTTGTTTTGGGGAAAATGATTTCCGGGGAGATTTCTGCTAAGACAATCGGTGGCCCAATCCAGATCGCTCAAGAAGCAGGGAGGCAGGGGAAAAAAGGGCTACCCTATTTGTTAGGCCTCATCGCCATTCTGGGCATCAACCTTGGCCTTATCAATCTTTTTCCTATCCCTATTCTCGACGGAGGGCATCTCCTCTTTCTTGTGATGGAAGCAATTCTAGGAAGGCCTATCAGTTTAAAGAAGATGGAAATTGCCCAACAAATCGGACTCTTTCTCATCATCCTCCTGATGCTTTATGCCTTTCATAACGATCTTCGCAGGATCTTCTTCCCGGGAGGATATGGGTTCTGAGATGAAAGTGCTCGGGATCGATACCTCGACATCGTGTGGGGCTGTGGGATTGACTGATGACGGAGAAGTCCTCTCCGATACCCTTCTCAATATTCCGGTAACCCATTCTGAAAGGCTCCTGGGTGCAATCGAATTTGTTCTCAGAGAAGCTCGTTGCTCTATCGGAGATGTGGAAGGATGGGCCATCTCTCTCGGTCCGGGCTCCTTTACAGGATTGAGAATCGGCGTGAGCACTGTGAAGGGCCTGGCTTTTGCCACCGGAAAACCTGTGGCAGGGGTCTCTAGTCTTGACGCTTTGGCTTCTCAAGTCTCGCCCACCCCCTACCTCATCTGCCCGATCCTCGACGCCAGGAAAAAGGAAGTCTACACCGCTTTTTATCGTTATGGGGAAGGGGACTTCCTTGGACGACAATCGGATTATCAGGCCCTTCGACCCGAAGACCTTGTCAAGAAGATCAAGGAACAGACAGTTTTCCTCGGTGATGGAGTGAGAACTTACAGAGACTTCCTCCTTCATTCTCTCCCCTCCTTGGCCAGCTTCCCGGCTGCTCCCCTCCGTGTCTCTCATGGCTCCATGGTGGCAAAATTGGGGTTTGAGCTTCTCAAAAAAGGGGAGCATCTGAACGTTTCGACTTTTTCCCCTACTTATATTCGGCCTTCAGAAGCTGAAATGAAATGGCAAGAGACACATTCTGATTGACCCATTCGGCGGC
>CAYGWV010000160.1:0-11110 GCA_964353925.1 uncultured Syntrophaceae bacterium
CCCATGCTCCAAGCCTTGTAGTAACCCTCAAGAAAAATCTTAATTTCGAGCTTCAGAAGGACCTCGTTGAAAACCTTTGTCTTTTCTCCCTTCGGCAATCTTCGATGCACTAAAATCGCCTTTTGGTAAGAATCGACCACCTTTCGTGTGAGATCCGGAGCAGGGGTATGGGGAGGGCAACAACGACTCGTCCCGAATCCAGGACATCCAAATTGACATTTCATCCTAACCCATTCGGCAGTGATCACAGAACGAGGATCTACCCCCTTGGCTCCATCCGCTCCCAGCTCTAAAACCTCTCTGCAATAAACTTCAACCCCCTTCATCCTATCTTCCTCTCTCTTTACCCAAGCATCGTCTCAAGTTTCTGATAGGCCTCGTCTTTCTCAAAACTGCAATAACGTTCTGCTTTTTTGACCTTGCCTCAAGATTCCGTCATTGGGGAGAGGTAAGTTCTTTCATCTCTCTTTGGGCTTCTTCCCTCTCCGGACTTCCTCTCTCCAACCCATCAACGGCTGTTCTAAAATGAAGGAGGGCGTTGTTTTTCTCCCGCCTAAATTTGAAATGTTTTCCAAAATAGAAATGGGAAAGCCCCTTCTTCCCTGTTCTTCCGTAAACAGATCCAAGGTGGTAATAGATATCAGCAAATTCAGGCTTCTCCTTTTGAACTTTCAGAAGGAGTGGAAGAGCCTGAGCAAAGTCCCCCTTCTCTTGATATCCCCTCCCGAGGTAATAGAGAATCATTAAATCACTGTTTCGACCTTCTCCGGTAGGGGACCGTATGGCTTCGAGGCTTTCAATGGCCTGATCCATCTTCCCCAAAAAAAAGTATGTTATGCCGAGTTCTCTGGATATGTCAAGATCTTTAGGGGCCAACGAGTGCGCGCGTTGAAGGACTTCCATCGACTTGTCGAATCTTCCCATCTTCCGATAGGCCAGGCCTAAACCATAGTATCCCTCCCAATAATCAGAGTCAGCGTCGATCAAAGACTGAAAATGGGTGATGGCTACATGTGGTTCTCTCTCCCCTACAAAGGCCATTGCACGAATCTTCCTGAAATTCCGAACGGTTTTGAAAGGCCCGGCAGGCTTCGGCCCCATCTGGAGAAGGTTATCCATGAGGGAAATTCGGCTTTCAATGGCCGGATGGGTGAGAAGATAAGGAGGGATGTTGGGTGCTATGGCCAAACTTATCCTTTGGATTCTGTTGAGAAAGTTAATCAGTCCGTTGGGATCGTAGCCCGCCTTGATCAAATAGTGCAAGCCATTTTGATCCGCATCGGTTTCCATTTCTCGAGTATATTTCAATTGAAGAGCCCCCGCTGTGGCCGTCGCCATGGCTGCACCTGCTTGAGACGCTGTCCCACCTCTGCCTGCGAGCATGGCTGCTAGTATCGCCGCCATAGAGACAATATTGAGCCGCTTCGATCTCTCAATCATCTGGGCTACGTGCCTCTGAGTGACATGGGCAATTTCATGACTCAGCACCCCCGCGACCTCCTGTTCATTCTCCGCCAAAACAAGGAGTCCGGTGGTAACGAAAATATATCCACCCGGAATGGCAAAGGCATTTGGGTCTAAGCCATTGACCACGTAAAACTTGAACTCGAAGGGGGTTGGACCCACCTGATCCACTATGGAATAACCCAACTTATCGATAAAAGTTTGAATGGTTAGGTCTCGCATGAAATCGGCCTCTTTCTCAATCTCGAGAAGAACCGTTTTGCCCATCTTCTTCTCTTCCTCCGCTGTCAAGGCATCGACATCTCTTATGAAAGCCCCAAGGAGGAAAGAAGAAATGAGAAGCGAGACCATATAAAATAGAACTCTTCTCTGAGGTCTTCTTATCAACATTTCGGAATCCCTGTTTTCGGCTGCCAGCGGTAGGCACGCTTGCCCGTAGGTGAGGTATAAAACCCACTATCAAGAATTCGTGATGACTTCTTTCTGCCTTAAACGGTTAGAATATTAACACTTTCTCATCATCTCTACAAGAAGGGAAGTAAATCGTCTGTCTCATGAGGAAGTTCTTAAAGTAAAAAAAGCCCTATATGTCCTCTCCGTTTGGGTGGGGTTTGGATGGTGGGAGTCAGAGGATATATAGGGCTGCAAAAACTTGAAAAATGAATACGCTGAGAATGAAACGTGATCTCTTAGGAATTAATGGTCTAAACAGGGATGGTGAAATGAGACACCCCCGCTATCAGCCATCTTCCACTTTAACCAATCATAGGTCCTTTTCAAAAATCGTTCCTCCTTAACTCGAACATGTTTTTTTTCTTTCTTCTTCGGATAGGGGCCATATCGTTCCTTAATGTCTCCAGGCATAATCCATCACCCCCTCTTAAGCTCCCTTCCAATTCTTAATCGTTTCATTGAAACTTTGAACGATCCCATAAAAGCGCCGGATGGATGAGCCTTTTTCCCCCAGTTTCTCCACCTTTTCCCGATCGGTGGCATAAACCCTTCCCCCCCCCACCGCTGCTGCCTCGCCAAACTCCTTCAATTCTCCCCCCTGCTGAGCCTTGATTTTCTCCAGTTCCAGACCGTGTTCCAGTTCCATTTCATGTTCGGTCAGGTCTCCTGTAATCCAAGCCCAGCTCATCGGGTAGACATCGGGATTCCACACAACAGAATAAAGGTGCCAAACGATAATGGTGAGGGTAGCCAAAATCGCCTCATAAAAATGGATCGCCCGGGCCACATCCCAAGTCCACATGGGAAAGGATTGGAGCCATTCTGTCTTAAACCAGAGGATGAAACCTGTGACCGTCATCACGATCGTTCCCCAGATCAGGCCCAGGTACTCCAGCTTTTCACGGAAATTGAAGCGAGGCATTTTGAGCAATTTGGCCGGCCGGTTGATGTAGAGGTTGTTCTTTAACATCTCCCAGAGATCTTTAGCGTCTTTTAACCCCGGGATCATATCCTTCATAATTCCCCTCCCCCTCTCTGTGAAGGCGAGGTATAAAATGTGATAGCCTGACAGGAAAACCACGGCGACACCGCAGAGCCGATGGAGAAACCCTCGAAAGGTCATTCCCATAGGAACATCGGTAATGGGAGAGGCCCAGAAGGCTGTTGGAAAGCTTAAAGTAAAACCCGTGATGACCAGGAGTGTAAAATTGACGGCAAGATTGAGATGTTGAATTCTCTCATTCAACGTCATTCTGAGGTATTTCTTCGTCATGGCAACCCGCTCCCTGTTCTTTAACGATGCCTTCTTTCGATCGTCTTTCTCAGCCAATCGGTGAAGTTGTAAAAGGTCAGTCCTCCGATGACCATGACAATGAGAATAATGTAAACAACTCTCACCCATCCGACGACTTTCTCCCCAAACTCTTCTCCGCTGATCGATGCAATAGAATGCATCTTTCCCTTGGCAAAGTTCGCTGAAGCTCCCGGATGGCAGTTTCCGCAGGTTTTTTGTAAGTTATCCTTGTGAATCATTGATTTGGGATCTGAAGAGGGTCGGATATCGTGGACTCCATGGCAACTGGCACAATTGGCTGAAAAGGTATCTCCTCCTTGGTAGGAAAGGCCGTGAAAAGTATCATAATAGGACTTAACCTGGACTGTGGTGATCCGATATTCTCTCGAGATCCGTTCTGCTGCATGGCATTGGGGACACGTGGTCATCGCAATCCTTCTCTCATGGACAGGGGAATCCGGGTCTACCTTTGTCTTGATCCCATGGAAACCGTGACAGGTCGTGCAGGTGGGAGAATCACTTCTTCCCCTTGCTGCAAGAACTCCATGGACGCTCTCTACAAATTGTTTGGTAATATCTGGATGGCAAGAACCACAAGTCTGTGGAATGTTTGACCGGAAGATCTGTGATTTTGGATCAATCAGTGACCTCAAGCTATGGCTTCCATGGCAATTTGTACAAGTTATCTCACCCGTTTTTCCATGTACACTTTCTTTAAATTCCTCTTTCGGAATGGCCGCCCCTAAAGCATGTTCCTTGACAAATACCGCATCTGCATGACAGCGATTACAGGTCTTGTCGATGTTGGAAATATGGGTCATGGATTTGTTATTCTTACTTGGAAAAATGTTATGTTTTCCGTGACAATCATAACAATTCGCTGCCCTTTCCGTCCCCTTCATGATCATCTTGGAATGGAGACCCTGCAGATATTCCTTCTCCGCCTTCTCGTGGCAAGTTGCACAGTTCACCCTTTTGTCCGCCGCCTTCTGCCCGCCCTCGGCGTGTTTATCATCTTTAATCCGGGTATGGCAATCTGAGCAGGATAGCTTCTTATGGGCCGAATTTTTAAAAACCGCATCGGCCACAAAGAGGGAAAAACTTTTACCCCGAGCATCTTGTTTTTTCAGTGACTCGTCCTGATGACAACCAAGACAGAGGGAATTGTCGCTCCATGCGACCCTCGTCATCCCCCCCAAGATCAGCCCCAACATCAGGAAAACAGGAAGACCCCCTCCGAGGATTCTCCAAGCCTTGTTTCCATCTTCTCTCCATTTCATGCCGGAACCCTCCCTGGAATGAGGAAAGGGAAAAACCCTTCTTTTAAATTCTCTCTCTCAATCTTTTCAAAAGCGCACTCCACTGCCGATTTGATCTCTTCCAGGTCAACCGGTTTCATGGCTTGATAAAAAATCCCTGCCCCTCGAAGACGCTTGACCAGCCCGAGAGAGGCCTCTGAAGAAATGACGATAACCTGGATCTTATCATCCATCTTTTTAAACAAGGGAACTAAGTCACAAGCCTTCACGCCTTCAATCTCATCGTCGAGGAGAACGACATGATTATTCCCTTTTCGAACCTTCCGAATCATCTCACTCACCATCTTCACCGTCTCCACCCTGTAGCCAATGCCGTGAAAAAAAGTGGAGAGCGATCTGGCCCAAAGATCATCTTGATATGCAATGAGGATCGTTTTCGACTTCATGTCAGACTCCTCCTCCGTCAGGCCTCCTTCTTCTTCCCGTACCCTATTGCTCACCGTGAACCAGATTAGGGTTACGGCCCCCCCCCCGTCCAGGAAATAAGTTTTCGGAGGTAAAATCTATTCTCTATCCTATGTCGCTCGGATAGGCATCTCTCCTCTTCGAAAAGAGGAGAACGCCGTTCCTATGAAAGAGGAAAGGAGGATGCCGGCAGGCACCAATTGAGCTAAGACCACGACGACCCCACCGGTGAAGAAGAAACAGACTCCTAATAGTCCAATTCCTCTGACTCCTCCTGCATAACCAATCCCCAAAGAGAACAATGCAATCGCCATGACCAGGACGGAGGCCAAAAGGACTAAAATTTTCTTCATTTTTCCAGACATGGTTTTCTCCAAACGTTATTTTTTCACAGGTGCCGGTTCAACTCGAGTGAGGACCGCCTTTTCTTCGGCGGCCGCTTTCTCACCCTCTTTCTTGCGTTTGAAAACCATGTTTGAGGAAGTTCCGACAAAAGAGAAAAAGAGAATGGCTGCTGGAATCAATTGAAGAAGGACGATCGCAGTCCCTATGATGATGAAAATCCAAAGAGCAACCCCGGCATCCTTGAGAGAGGGTGATCTTGCAAATGCCGGTGTGGCCATCATGATAATCAACCCGATCATTAAGCCGGCTACCCAAGGTTTTCTTTCTTTTAACATGCCACACCCCTCCTTTCTTTTGGGTACAGTCTTGGTTATTGCATTCCATGTGCCAACGTTAAACCAAAACATAAATTTGATTTAATCAGTTGAAATTATTTATCTTTTTAAGATTTAGTATAGACGGTGCTCAAACAAAATGTATACTTTTTGTATACATTTCCTAGGAAGAAAATGAACAAAAATTCACTAATTAACGGAAATAATTGATTTACTTAAAGAATAAAACAAATATGCGGTTTAATCTCGGATCAAAATCCTAATGTGCGGGCCAAGATTGTGAAGGCAATGACTGGAATCAGCCAACAAAAAAAGGCGATGATGAAACAAAGACTTACGTCGTCTGTCTCAATCTTTTTCACTTCTCCGTATTTGACGATTAATATCATTCCAAGGGCGGCAATCCCTACTACAACAATTGACCAACCCACGATGAGCCATTTAAAAAATTCTGACAAGAGAACCCCTTAATCTGAAATATAAAATTTCAAATGTCAAAATCCCAGTGCCAAATCAATGTCAAAGGTCTTAATTCCAAAGCCTTCTCATTTGTCATTTGGGTTTTGGATTTTATTTGAACTTTGACATTTAACTTATTGCGACTCTCCTCTAGCTCGTAGGTTATACTTTCTCATCAGCGCCTGAAAATTCGGCCGCAGCATTCCCACTTCTGCAGCCGCCCTGGTGACATTCCATTGATGACGCTCTAAGGCGTTTAGGACAAATGCCTTCTCAATCTCCTCAACCGCCTTTTCCCTCATCTGTTTCTTAATCTCTTTTAGCCCTTCACTCGTCAGGGGGATCTGATTCTCCAAAATTTCCTTTTCTTGTTGACCCGGGAGCATGAGATGTTCCACTCTCACCATTTCATCGTCGATCATCACCACAGTCCGTTCGACTACATTCTCCAGTTCACGAATGTTTCCTGGCCATGGATACCTCATCATTTTTTCCATGGCTTCGGGGGTAAACCCTTTGATCGTCTTCCCCATCTCCTCAGCATATTTCTTGAGAAAATGGACGGCCAGAAGAGGGATGTCTTCTTGACGTTCTTTTAAAGTTGGAAGAGAGATGGGAACAATATTCAGTCGGTAATAGAGATCTTCCCTAAAGACCTCTTCTTTGATCATCTTTTCGAGATCCTTGTTGGTAGCAGCAATCAGCCGAATGTCCACCCTTTTGGCCTTGGTTCCCCCCACGGGGGTAAACTCTCTTTCTTGCAAAACCCTCAGGAGTTTGGCTTGAATAGATAAACTGATATTTCCAACCTCATCGAGGAAGACCGTCCCTCCATCCGCCACTTCAAAAAGCCCCGGTTTAGTGGTGACGGCACCGGTGAAAGAACCCCTGATGTGGCCGAACAATTCACTCTCCAAAAGATTCTCCGAAAGAACCGCACAGTCCACCGGCACAAATTGTTTCTCCCTCCTCGGACTGTTGAAATGAATCGCCCGAGCAATGAGTTCCTTTCCTGTCCCGCTCTGACCATAGATTAAGACCGTACTGTCGGTCACCGCCACTTTGGCAATGACCCGGTAGACCTCCTGCATCTTCTTGCTCTTTCCCACAATGTTATGGAACCCATACTTTCCCTGTAACTCCTGACGCAGGTAGATATTCTCTAACATCAGGTTCTTCTTCTCAATCGCCTTCTTCACCACAATGGCGACCTCATCTGGCGTAAAGGGCTTGGGGATGTAGTCGAAGGCTCCTAATTTCATGGCCTCGACCGCGGTTTCCACCGTAGAAAAACCGGTGATCATAATGATGATTGAATCAGGATACTCCTTACGGAATGTCCTCAGAACTTCCATGCCATCAATCCCCGGCATTTTGAGGTCGGTGATGACGATGTCAAACAGGTTGGCCTTCATTCTTTCAAAGGCCTCCTTTCCGCTCAGGGCGGTTTCCGCCTCATAGCCCTCCTCTTCCAGAATCCGTTTGCAACTCTCGCAAACGATCATTTCGTCATCGACGACCAGTATTCTTGGCACAGCCACTTCTGATCCCTCTCCGCCCTTCCTATAAACCTAACTCATCTTACCATAAAGGGAAGAATTCTTTCAATCTTCCTCTTTCTCTGATCAGCGATCATCTCTTCGACCATCACAATTTCAAATTTCAGATTTCAGGCTTCATCTGCCTGCCGCAGGTAGGGATTCTTCACTTTAGAACCTGCAATCTGAAATAGTCGGAAGTCTTTCTTCCAAATCTCTCAGGTCTGAGATAATAGAGGCTCCCCTTTGTTCGCCCAATCGATCCAGGTAAAAGGCGTGGATCCCCAACGAACGGGGAACGAGATAGTCAAACTCATAATGGTCACCGACATGGACAATTTCCTGAGGTCTGGTTTCGAGGGCCTGACAAATTTGTTGGTAAAAGTCCGCTGTCTTTTTCACCTTACCGAAATCAGTCGTCGCTGAAAAGATCCGGTAGAAATATCTCCCGAGACCTGTCGCCTCCATCTCTATGTCAATGAACTCTCTCCCCGCATTAGAGGTGAGAACCAATGGGAATCTGCCTTCCAAGCGCTCCAATATGTGATTCACATCGGGATAAACCTTGATCTTATCCCTATACCGTTCCATGACCCCTCTCCAACTCTCCTCGAGTTGGAAAAATCGAAACCAATACTTGATGTCGTACCATTCAATCGCCCCCTCGCCGACTTTAAGGTATTCTTGCATCACAAAGGCTTTGGCTTCCTCGAAGGAGAGTCCCACTTTCGCAGCATAAAGTGTGGGAATGCCGTGGCCCCAGACCCAATCCGTGAATTCCGCGTCAACCAATGTCCCGTCCATATCAAAAGAAATGATCTTGGCCATCTCGCTCCTCATAACAAGTCTTAAACCGTTTCTAAGACCAGATCTTCTGAGTTCCGGATTTCCTTTTCCAAATCGGCAATGGCAACGGTGCGAATCGGCAGATAGACATGAGAGGTAAAAATGGTGATACAACTTTTGTTGAACATCCTTAAAGGGGCATGGGGTTGATGGGATCGGACGAGAACCTGCTTTTGATATCGCCTCATCATTCGCTCAAAATAAGGTCGGCCGAATTGGGGCCTTCCCCATAAATCACCCAGAAATTCGACCTCCTCTTCCGCAAAATCCCCCCAGACCATCCTGTCCCAATTCTCATCTCCCAATTCAATCCCGCTTATTTCTTCGAGAGACTTCAAATCTGGCAATGCCCCGTGAACGGCTAAGACTCCATTTTGAGTAGTGGCGGCTAAAGGGAATTTGGAGAAAAGGAGGCCATACCTTTCCCTCTCTTCAAGAGAAATGGAACTCCAAAAACTGGATGGATGAAACTGTTTAACCATAAACCCTTCATGATTCCCAGCCAAAAAAAAGATCTCTTCAGGATGTTCCAATTTCAGTCCCAGAAGGTATTGGATATTCTCTTCTGAATCATCTCCTCGATCCACATAGTCTCCCAAAAAGACAATCCGATAGGGTTTTTTGAGGTATTGTTGCATCACTTGCTGACTGGCCTCCAGATCTCCATGAGTATCTCCTACAAATACGACTTTCCCCTGTGAGAGAAGCTGGATCAAGCGCGACTCTTTTTCAAGTATCTTACTTGCTTTATCGATGAGTTCTTCCAAATTCATTTCCATCGTTTATCATGAAACAAAGTCCTCGGTTGCGTGCTGCTGTGATGTAGTGCTGCAGTTTAAACAGCAACACAGCAGGACGGCTATACGGCAACGCTTCTTGAAAGACCACCTTTATCGACCACCAGAAATCACTTTCACATGGACTTTCCGATCCCTTGGCCCATCAAATTCACAAAAAAAGATCCCCTGCCAGGTTCCAAGGACTAATTTCCCTGACTCAACAAAGACGACTTGAGAACATCCCGCCAGACTGGCCTTAATATGAGATGGAGAATTCCCTTCCATGTGGCGATAGGGGTCCTGAAAGGGAACGATCTTGTTCAATTCCATGATAATATCCTGGACGACATTTGGATCCGCATTTTCATTGATCGTTACAGCGGCGGTGGTATGAGGGATAAAGATGATGCAGATCCCATCCTCCACTCCTGTTTTTTTTACAGCCTCTTGGACAGAACGGGTGACATCAATGAATTCGGTCTGAGCCGATGTCCGTACTTTAAAAGTTTGCATCATCTTCAACGCCACCCCTCTAAAAAAGGTTAACGACGATTCATTTTCATATCATATCCGTTTTAGAATCTCAATCCTATCTCAATATTATGTCCCATGGAGCCCCACGGGCAAAGCCTGTGATCCCTATCCGACGCCTATGTGGGGCGACGTCCCGGCCACGCGATGGCGCATTCCTCCACTGCCAAAGGCCGTGATCTCCCGCTATCGGAATGAATTTTATTGACTCTCCCGTCCAAATTTAGTAAATTCCCATTCACTGAGGGAAAAAATGAAAGCGGCTTTGCCCCCTTACCCTTCCCATCTCCTCCTTGGAAAGAGGGTGGGGTAAGGGTTACTATGGAACAAGAATATGGAAAAAGAGTCTCTAGATTATTTAACTCCAACATCAATTATTGATAGCGATCATCCGAGCATTAGAGATTATGCAAGAATCATCGTTGGGGGAAGTAAGGAGCCTATTGAGATCGCTGTGAAGCTTTACCTTGCTGTACGCGACAATATCCTTTATGATCCTTATTCTCCTTTTTATCTTCCTGAACATTATCGCGCAAGCTATGTGCTCAAACGCGGCAGAAGTTTTTGCGTGCCCAAGGCCTCTCTCCTCTGTGCCTTGGCAAGAACCTGTGGCATTCCTGCCCGTATTGGTTTTGCTGATGTCCGGAATCATCTTGCCACAAAGCAGCTTATTGAGTTCATGGGGAGTGACCTTTTTGTCTATCACGGTTTTGTGGAGCTTTATCTGGAGGGGAAATGGGTAAAGGCCACACCTGCTTTCAACATTGATCTTTGCAGAAAGCACCACGTCCCACCTCTTGGATTTAACGGTCGTGAAGATTCTCTTTTCCAGGCCTATAATTTGCAAAATCAAAGGTTTATGGAATATAACGATTATCATGGACTTTATGCGGATATTCCTGTGGATCAGATCGTCGTTGCGTGGGAAGAAGCTTACGGGAAGGATCGTGTGAGGAACTGGATAAGAAAGCTTGAAGAAGGAAATGATCGCAGTCTCTCCGACTTTGCGAAAGAGGAGGTGTTGAACGAATAAGGAAGATCAAAATCCTTGAATTCTTGCCTTGAATCAGGTATGGTGATGGAATCACGGGGAGGGAAATTCAGATGTCCCAAAAAAAGATTGCGCAGATTCTGAAACTGGTTGAGTTCCTCAACGAGGAAGTAAAAGAGGTTTCAAAAAGATTAAGTCGTGTGACACCGAAAGAAGTCAGTGAAAAATTGGGGACCTTGGCCCTTCTGAGAGAAAAGATCCTTAACCTTCAAGTCGAAATCCCCCAAGAAGTAGAGAAGAAACTTACGGAACTCTACCCCGCCATCGATAGAATCAAACAGAAACCGTCCT
>CAYGWV010000161.1:0-6348 GCA_964353925.1 uncultured Syntrophaceae bacterium
AAGATAGATTTCTTCAGACCATAAAGGAGGATGCTATCCGCGGTCTCAGGGCCGATTCCTTTTACTCCGAGAAGTCTCTCCCTCAAATCTTCCAGCTTCCTTTTCCTCATCTTCTTTAAATTCCCATCAAACTCTTCATAGAGAAAGTCCATAAACCCTTTCAACCGATCCGCCTTGATTCGGTAGTAGCCTGAAGATCTGATCAGTGGGGCCAACTCTTTTTTTTTCAGACGATGGATCCCTTCCGGATTTAGAATTCCCTTCCCTTTCAATTTTTGAATTGCCTTCTCCACATTCTTCCAGGAGGTGTTCTGCGTGAGGATCGCCCCAACCATGACCTCAAAGGAAGTCTCTCCTGGCCACCAGTGTCGGGGACCGTAAGCCCTGTAAAGTTTTCGATAGATTTTCATTAAAATTTTCTTCATAGCGGTTTCTTGACTTCCAATTGGAATCATACAAAAGGGTCCAAGGGGTCAAGAATTCAAAGGGTCAAGCGAAAAATGTGAGACTAAAAGAAATGAAATCCTTAGATTATGAACCCTTGAACCCATGAACCCTCGAATCCTTGAACCCTCTTATTTCAGTCTTTTTTGGAATCTCACCGAACTCAAAAGAATCATGAGTGTGCCCAATACCCCCAATGCCAACATCTGGGGCCAAAGGATATCCAGCCCAATCGCCTTTAAGAAGACACCTCGGATGATAATTAAGAAATAACGGAGTGGGTTGGCATAAGTCAGGTATTGGATCCATTCAGGCATATTCTCTATCGGAAAAGCAAAGCCGGATAGAATAAAGGCGGGCATGGTAAAAAAGAACGTTGAGATCTGAGCTTGCTGCTGAGTGGAGCAGATTGTGGAAATAAAGAGTCCAATGGCCACTGAACTCATCAGGAAAAGCACGGCGCCCAATAGAAGGACGAGGGGATTTCCTAGAAGAGGAACCTCAAACCAAAAGACTCCGATCAGGACGATCATCATGGCATCCAGAAGGCCAAACAGAGCAAAGGGAAGTGTCTTCCCTAACATCAATTCCCACGAACGGATGGGAGTGACCATGATTTGTTCAAGGGTTCCGATCTCCCTCTCCCTGACAATAGCCTGAGCGGTCAAAATGATTGGGATGAGAAAGGCGATGGAGGCGATCACTCCCGGGATATAAAAGAGCCTGCTTTCCAAATTCGGATTAAACCAGATTCGGTGCTGCAATTCTACGCCCGCTTCCTCAAAGCCGATCATGCCGGCTCGATTCAACCTTTTAACGAGAACCTGCGTCGAGTATTCAGAAAGGATTTGGTTCGCATAGCCCAAAGCGATCAACGCCGTATTCGATTCACTTCCGTCGAGAACAATCTGAACCGTGGCCGTGTCCCCCTTTTTCAACTTTCTCGAAAAATCGGTGGGGATCTCGATGCTGACCGCGACCTCCCCTTGATCAATGAGGTCTTTGACATCTTTCGGGGTATTGGGGAAAGAGACGATATCAAAATATTTTGAACTTCCAAATCTTCCGATCAGATCCCTCGACTCAACACTCTGGTCCAGATCCCGGATGGCTGTACGGATATGTTTCACATCCAGGTTGGCCGCATATCCGAAAATGATCAGTTGAAGAATGGGCGGAATAATCAGGATCACTCGCATCCGCTTATCTCGCAAAGTCTGGATCAACTCCTTGACCAAGAAGTATCGAACCTTTTGAAACATCTACCTTAGCTCCTTTTTAAAACTTCTCGTGGCCACCCAGAGTCCTGCCATCGCCATCAGCATCAATACCAGGGTTTCCCGCCAGAGAAAAGAGAAGCCCGCCCCCTTTAAGAAGATCTCTTTCACGATCGTCACATAATACCGAGGCGCAATCCCATAAGTAATGACCTGAAGCCAGGTGGGCATGTTGGAGATCACAAAGGTAAACCCGGAGAGGAGGAACGTGGGCAGAAATCCGATGACCATCGACATCTGATTGGCCAGGATCTGTGTCCTCGCAAAGGTGGAGATGGTTAACCCGAGGGCCAGAGCCACGAGAATGTAGATGCAGGAGAGGGCAAAAAGCAGGACCACGCTTCCTCTCAATGGCACCTGAAAGAACCATTTGCCCATCAGAACAGACAGGGACAAGTCGAGTAGGCCTAAGAAAAAATAGGGGAATAACTTCCCCACCATCAACTCTGCTTTTCGAACTGGAGTGGAGATGAGGAGTTCCATCGTCCCCTTCTCCCATTCCCGAACAATCACCTGCCCGGTCAGGAGGACCCCGATGATCGAAATGATCACAGCGACCAGCCCCGGGACGAAATAATTCTTCGATTCCAAGTCTTCATTGAACCAGACCCTCGGCCGTGCTTCGATGGGGAGGCTCAGATTCCGCATCCCCATCCGCGTGACCTTCAGAACGGTCTTCTCCTGAGTGTATTGCCGTGTGATCGCCTGGGCATAACTGAGAATAAGACTGGCCGTATTGGCATCGGCTCCGTCGATCAACACCTGAACAGATGCAAGCTTCTCTGCCTTGATGGTTTTTGAAAAATCCCAGGGAAGAATCAACCCCATCTTCACCTCTCCCTGGTCGATGAGTCGCTTCATCGCCTTTTCATCCTGAACCCAAGCGCGGAGATGGAAATAGGGAGAGGCGGTGAACCGTTGGATGAAATTTAGACTCTCCTGGCTCCGGTCACGGTCGAGGACGGCCATCGAGACTTTCTTCACGTCGAGGGTGACGGCGTATCCAAAGAGGAGCATCAAGAGGGCCGGCATCAGAATCACCAGCGCCAGGCTCCTCGGATCCCTATAGATATGAACAAACTCTTTTTTCGCAATAGCCCAGGTACGGGAGACCTTCACGCTTTATCCTCTTTTTCGATCAAAGAAACAAAAACATCTTCCAAGGAAGGTCTGATCTTTCCCATCCTCTTAAGAAGAATTCCATGCTTTTGGAATAAAACATGGATCTCTCGCTCCAAATCGACACCTTCCTTACCGATCACATGTAGGCCATCTCCGAAAACGGCTGATTCTGAAACCCAAGACTCCTTCTTCAAGAGATCCAAAGCGGGAACGAGAGGATCGCATTCTACTTCCAACACTCCCTGTGACAGAGTCTTCAATTTTAATTCGGAAGGAGTGCCCAGCGCAACGATCCTCCCTTGATAGATGAGGGCTAACCGACCGCAATACTCTGCTTCATCCATGTAGTGGGTTGTGACGAAGGTGGTCACACCCTTTCCTCCCATCTCCTGGATAAGACTCCAGAAATTTCTTCGTGAGATCGGATCCACCCCTGAAGTGGGTTCATCCAAGAAAAGGACGGAGGGTTCATGGAGAATGGCACAGCCCAGGGCAAGACGCTGTTTCCATCCGACAGGGAGTGTTCGGGTGGATCGCTCCTGGAAATCTTGAAGGCCAATCATCTCTAAAACCTCACTTTCCCTCTTTCTTTGGAATGAACCGGAGAGGCCATAAATGCCTCCAAAAAAATGGAGATTTTCGACAACCGTCAAGTCATCGTAGAGCGAAAATTTCTGGGACATATAGCCGATCGCCTGCTTTATCTTCTCCGGCTCCTTCATGATATCGAATCCTGCAACCTTCCCCTTTCCAGAAGTAGGCAGCAAGAGTCCGCACAGCATTCGGATGGTCGTGGACTTGCCAGCACCGTTCGGGCCTAGAAATCCGAAAATTTCTCCCTTTCCCACCTGAAAATGGATATGATTCACGGCAACAAAGCTATCAAATGTTCTAACGAGGTCTTCCACCTCGACGACAAAAGTTGACATAGGAACGAGCGGTGAGTTTTAAGTTATAAATTTTGAGTTATAAATTCTAAATTAATCCATCATCCTTAATTCATAATTCTTAAGGGAACCTCTAATAATTTCTAATTCGCCACTCCCGCCCCGTATCCAGTACGGGGTAAACTCCGGCGGGAGTCTACTTATGTCATGAGCTTATGGATTCCTGCTGGAGTCTATCCCGATGAAAATCGGTGCAGGAATGACATTTTTAGAGGTGGCCTTAATTCATCATTCACAACTCATCATTATTTCTTTGCTTTTTTTGGACAATGGAGACAAAGACGTCCTCAAGTGAGGGCCGGACCACCACGAGCTCAAGGATCTCCATTCTTTGCTCTTTGAGAACCTCCCGGACCACTTTTTCGCCCTTTTCAGAATCATCCACGAGTATGTGGATTTTATCCCCGGATAAGACCAGGCTTTGAATCCATTCGATCCCCTCAAGGACCTTCATCCCTTTCTGGTGGTTCTCGACCCGCAGTTCCAGAATCTTCCCTCCGATCCGAGCCTTCACAGCAGAAGGAGTGTCAGCGATCAAGAGATCTCCTTGATAAATCAGGCCGACACGACTACAACGCTCGGCTTCATCCAGATAAGAAGTTGAGAAAAGGATGGTCACCCCCTCTTTCAAGAGATCGTAAAGGATGATCCAGAAATCCCTCCGGGAGAGAGGATCGACTCCAGTGGTGGGCTCATCGAGGAAGAGGATTTGAGGCGTATGGATCAACGCACAGATCAGTCCCAGTTTCTGTTTCATCCCACCCGAAAGATCCTGAGCCTTTCGTTTTCCAAAGGGTTTCAGATTGGCAAATTGAAGGAGCCTTTCGATGCGCTCCTTTCTTTTTTGCTTCGGAACTTGATAGAGATCTCCGTAGAAATGGATGTTTTCGAGAACGGTGAGGTCCCCGTAGAGTCCAAACCGCTGGGGAAGATAACCGACCTTTTCTTTCAAAGACTCTGTCTCTTTCCGAATGTCACATCCCGCCACCGTTGCCTCTCCTCCATCTGGAGGGAGAATTCCGCATAGCATCCGAAGAGTCGTCGTTTTTCCGGAGGCATCCGGACCGACGAGGCCAAAAATCTCCCCTGTTTTTACTTCCAAGTTCAGATCTTTGACGGCGGTCAATGATTCGAAAGACTTTGTCAAATGGGTGGTTTGAATGGACAACATAGGAGCAAGCACCAATCCCAAGCACCCAATACCAAACAAATTAAAAATTAAAAATTTGAATGATTAAAGCAGTTTAGAATTTGGTATCTGGAGAATTGGAATTTATTTGGGATTTGAGAATCGTAATTTGTAATCTAAAGATTCAACACCTGTCTCCATGATGCAGTTGAGATTATGGTTTCTCAGGCTGGGATGGCGCCAGTTGGATCCGTCCATCGGCGGGCATACCGGGCTTGAGCTCACGATCCTTATTGGAGATATCCACCTTAATCCGATAGACCAGCGTCACTCTCTCCTTTTCCGTCTGAATTTGTTTGGGTGTAAATTCGGCCTGAGAGGAGATGAAGGAGATTCTCCCCCTATACTTTTTCTGGGGTCGAAGGTCAGTGGTCACGATCACGTCCTGACCCCACTTCACTTTGCTGAGATCGGTCTCAGGGATGTAGGCCTTCAGCCAAACATTTTCGACATCAGCCATGGTGAGAATCGATGTTCCCGGATTGACCACCTCACCGATTTCCCCCGATTTGACCAGAACCACTCCGGATATGGGAGAAGAGAGAGTGGTATAGCTGAGCTGTGTCTCGTTCAGTTTCACAGAGGCCCGGGCTTGATCCACTTGAGCTCTCGCATCTTCAATATCCTCCTTTCTTGGCCCTTCCTTCACCAGCTGATAATTCTCTGTGGCCACCTGTAAGGCTGCCTTGGCGATCTTAAAGCTCGTTTCTGCGTTGTCAAAGGCCTCCTTAGCAATCACCCCCCTCTCATAAAGACCCTTCATCCGCTCGTACTGGACCTGTTTATTCCCAAGATCAAACTGGGCCTGGTGGAGATTGGCTTCGGCTTGCCTTACCTCTTCCGGCCTTGATCCCGCAAGCAGTTTGCTTAATCGAGCTTGTGCCGACTTCCCTGTGGCCCGTGCCACTTCAACACGATTGCGGAGATCCTCGTCATCCAATTTGGCCAGAACCTTCCCTTGATCGACCCAATCCCCCTCTTCGAAGAAACGGCTGACAATCCTTCCTGAGACTTTGAACCCCACGTCCACCTCAGTCGCCTCGATATTTCCCGAAACCTTGATAAAAGTCGCCTCTTCCTCTTGTTCTCTTGTGAAGAGATAGTAGAGAAGGCCAGCGATGCCAACAGCGATAATGACAATCAGTAAAGCCCGCTTCATCCTACCCCCCTCTCCTCAATCCTAAAGAAATTATTATAGATTCTATTTTAGTCGGTGTCAAAGCTTTTTCATGAATCGAAGGGACAACCCCCTTGAATTTTCTTATAGTTACGAGTAAGATGAATTTATCAAATGCTAAGATTCAATGACATCCTGGAAAGGCTAACCTCCTACAATCCCAATTCGGACATAGAACTCCTAAAAAAGGCT
>CAYGWV010000162.1:0-2255 GCA_964353925.1 uncultured Syntrophaceae bacterium
GATCCAGTTGTCCTCCACGAACTTCTACCTTGGCGCCTGCCCGTCCCGTCCCCGGTCGGGACCGGGGCCCGTAGGCAGGGGAGAGGGTTATGGCGACGAGGAAAGGTTTTAAGAATTGCCGTACCGTTCTGTTTTTGATATATTAGGGTATGCTCGGTGGAGTTGATGTCTTGGGCAAACCTTTCGGAGACATGGGTTCGAAAGCAAGGTTGGAGAGATGATAAGAAGTCATGATTTTCAGAAGTTTGAAAGAGAATTCCTGAAAAGAGAGAAGGTGGATAGGATCAGGAATTTCCACATTGTGGATGCTCTCTATCATGAAGCAGTGGCTCTGGGTGTCATTCCATTTAAAAACCCCCTGGATGGGATAGAGGTGGATTTAAAAGTAGCTAAGGTTGTGAATAGTGTTTGAAAGATTACTTAAGAAAATATCACAACAGTTGAGGAAGGCAGCGATCCCCTACATGGTCATAGGCGGCCAGGCCGTGCTGCTTTACGGAGAGCCAAGATTGACCCGGGATATTGATATTACACTGGGGATCGGTGTTCATGAATTGGGTAGGCTCAAGAGAGTGATTCCGGGCATTGGCCTCAAAGTTCTTGTCAAAAAAGAAAAGGAGTTTGTGGAGCGGAACTTGGTGCTTCCCACCATGGATCAGAAGAGTGGTATCCGGGTCGATTTCATTTTTTCATCCTCCCCCTATGAAAGGCAAGGCATCGACAGGGCGAGGGATGTAAAACTGGGTAAAACATCGGTGAGATTTGCCTCTCTGGAAGATGTCGTGATCCATAAGGTGGTGGCTGGAAGAGCAAGGGATCTTGAAGATGTTAAATCTATTCTCTTGAAGAACCCGGAGTATGATTCAGAGTATATCAAGAAGTGGCTTGAAGAATTTGACAAATCGTTAGGAGAACATTTTGTAGAGAGTTTTAGAGAAATAAAGGCAGAGGTTGTTTGACGGTGATTTTCGGCGAATTTTAGGCGAGGAGTGGGGGCACATGAGAAGGGGATGAGGTTCAAATGGAAGAGGTCGTTTACACCGAGAAACCAAATCTTAATAAACCTTATTTGATCATCGGGTTTGAGGGGTGGCCTAATGCAGGGGAGGTTTCTTCTTATGCCCTTCAGCATTTGGTCGACAGTTTAAAGGCAAAAAGATTTGCTTCCATTCCGACGGAGAATTTTTATCAAATCTCTTCCTTGCGACCGATGGCTGTCATTAAGGAAGGGAGGTTGATCGAATTGAAGTCACCGGGCAATCATTTTTACTATGTCAAGGCTCCCCTTTTGAACGACCTTATCCTCTTTTATGGGGCCGAGCCTCATCTTCGGTGGGATCGCTTTGCTCACCTTCTTCTCGACTTGGCTGAAAAATTCAATGTCGCGCAGATCTTTACCATTGGTGGTACTTACGATTACATCCCTCACACCTTTCCTCCAATGGTCAGCGCCCTGTTCAATCATGAGGATCTGAGGGAGAAAGTGATCCGGGCGGGACTGGGGTTGAC
The DNA here is from genome assembly GCA_964353925.1 of uncultured Syntrophaceae bacterium. Lineage (GTDB taxonomy): Bacteria > Desulfobacterota > BSN033 > BSN033 > UBA1163 > CAVQFR01. Next base: position 1,510 of record CAYGWV010000162.1, read on the forward strand.
GGAATACTCCGGCCCCATCAGCATTCATACGTTTATCCTCGAGGCTGCAAAAAAGAGGGGTTTGAAGGCAGTCAGCCTTTGGGGCCACGTCCCGCAATATCTTCAGACGAAGAATATAAAAGTGGTCTGCTCCGTTCTGAAAAGGCTGATGGATTTGACCCATATAGAAGTTGACCTCTCCGAGATTGAAAGGGCCGGTGATTATTTTGATCAGCAGGTGAACCATCTGGTAGAGGAAGATCCAAAACTCCAAGAGGTCATCAGTAAATTGGAAGAAGTTTATAAACGGTCCGGAAATATTCCTGATCCGTCAGAAAGGGAAGGGGGCGTGAAAGAAGATAAAGTGGTCTACATTCAGGCCTTCCTGAAAAAATCGGAGGATGAAGAGAAGAAAGAACGATAGATCTCTGTCCACAGCTCGAAGGTGGAAAGGGGAAGGTGCTGTGTGGTTTTGACCACTTTCTTCTCTCTACTTTCCATTTTCCGTCACTTAAGTCCTTGATCTCTCGAATCCTTGACTCCTCAAATGCTTATTTTGCCTTCCTGGTTGTTGGGGCGGCAAATTCCACCGCTGTATAGGCCAGTGCCCAGCGCTCCTGTTCGGAATACTGAGCCCATGCCACCATCGAAGAATTGGGAATCCCTTTCGAGATCACTTCGAAAATTTTTTGAAGGTCTCCTTTTGTATAGGGCCATTCCTTGAGAGGTTTTTGGAAGTCGGTTGGCGGAGGCTTGAGGACGGCTCC
>CAYGWV010000163.1:0-12408 GCA_964353925.1 uncultured Syntrophaceae bacterium
CGGGGACAAAGTTAGTCATCTTTTCTTTATTGAACGGAGTAAAAACAAGAACCTTGTTCAGTATGACATCCGCCTCGCGGAGAATAATACTCTTCCTGATTTAGGGCCCGTTAATGTTTATTGGATTTTGGAAAACGGCAGGCGTGAGGAACTTAATCCGATTGAGAGAGAATATGCTTATGGAATTGTTCATCAAAAGAAACTCGACGAGAACAAGTTCAAAGTCATTCTGGCCGGTCTGAAAGGGTTGGAGATCATCGTCGAAAGAATGAATGATTCTTTTAAGGCTATGATCTCCATCAACGGTAGGGAGAGTATCCTCGAAAAAATCTACATAAAATCCGAAGAAAAACGGGCCGGACTACCCAAGGTCCTTTATATCGACCTTTTCGGCCGGATTAAGGAAACGGGTCTTCCCATAAAAGAACGGATTGCTCCCAAATAACCCGCCAAATCGCTCCCCAAAGTACTCCCATGACGGGTAATCGCCAAGAATGACGTGAAGGGATAGGTTGTAACAAGAAGTGTCGCTTCTCCCATTCTCATTAAGGTTTGATCTTTTAATAATTCCCTTGATAATCAATTGGTTACAGCGATCAAGGTCTGTTGGCATCGAAATTGCTGCTGTTATCGATGATTTGAAGAGGCAATCATCAATGAAAACTGTATTGGGAGACATCGTAAAGAGTAAATCGACCGGGGAGTTCTTTAAAGTGAAGAAGGTTAAAGAGCCGATTTTTCTATTGGAGGCCGAAACCGTGCCCAATAAATTGTGGCTTGGAAATAAGGAATCTCTGGAATTACTTTATGAAAAAGTCGATCATCTGAAAGAGCCAAATTTGAATTCTGCTGCTTGACAGCCTCAGGCCCCCAAGGATAGCCCCATCTTCCTCAGTGCTCTCTCCTTCTGAAGTCTTTTCCGAACTTTCTTGCTTTTAGATGAAAAGTATTATATAATTTTTTTGTTGAATAGAGCTTTTGGGGCAAGAAAAAGAGAACCCGTAAAGAACTCTAGACAGCTTCTTCACGGGTTTTTTATTAATCATACTAAGTCTTCCAATCTATTTCTGCGTGATTTGATCATCGCTTGCCTGCAAGTCGTGTGAAATCGTAGAAATCATTGGTTTGGCGTAAAAAAAGGAAAGGGATAACTCCGTTCGATATTGACCGGGTTATTTAAAGAGTGACGATGAAGTTTTCAGAACTAGATTTGAACCCGGAGATTCTGAAGGCCCTGACTGAGATGGGGTATCAGGAGTTGACACCTATCCAGGAAAAGACCTTCTTTCCTATCCTGAACGGCAGGAATCTCTTGGCCCGGGCAGAGACGGGCTCAGGGAAGACAGCGGCCTGCGGTATTCCGCTGGTTCAGATGATCGACCCTTCCCTCAATGCCATCCAGGCCCTCATCTTGGTTCCTACGCGTGAACTGGCACTTCAATATGTAGAGGAAATTAGTCACATTGCGAGATTTACAGATGTCATCCCTTTTGCCGTCTTTGGCGGCTTCTCGATGGAGATTCAAAAAGGCAAATTAAAAGACAGGGTCCATATCCTCGTTGCAACACCCGGACGATTGATTGATTTCCTTTACCATACCACGTCGATTGACCTTTCTTGTGTTCGCACGCTGGTTCTGGATGAGGCGGACGAGATGCTGAAAATGGGTTTTATTGAAGATATCGACTTGATCCTATCCTGCCTGATTCACGAGCATCAGACATTGTTTTTTGCAGCGACGATGCCTGAAGAGATCAACCGATTGATCAGGACCTATTTGAAAGAGCCTGTCAGAGTTGAGTTAAATAAGGAACAGATCGCTCCGGAAAGTCTTGCCCACCATTTTCGGTATACGGGACGGCGTGATCGACTCCATGCCCTGATCGAATACCTAAAAGGGGAAAAGATCTCTCAGGCGATCATCTTTTGCAATTCACGACATCACGGTGAGACACTGATAAAGGAGCTGCAAGGAAAATTTAAATCGATTGAATATATCCATGGAGGTCTGGAGCAGTCGAGGCGAACTTCGATCTTCGAGCGTTTTCGCCAAAATCAGATTACCTTCATGGTTGCCACGGACGTTGCCGGTCGGGGGCTCGACTTCAGCCATGTCAGTCATGTGATTAATTACGACTATCCTTGCCGCCAGGAATCCTACACGAACAGGACAGGAAGAACCGGGAGAATGGGGCGGTCAGGCATTGCCATGACTTTTGTGACCGATCAGGAATTGGAAGATTTGAAATCCCTCCTTGAGACAAATCGTATTGATCCCGTGTGGCATGGGAACATCCCCAACCTTAAGGTGGTCCCCCAATATAGGCGAGAGGGCAAAAGGAACTTTAAAAAGCGGTCTTTGCCAGCCCCCCGAAGTCGAACTCTATCCCATAAGAGAAATGTTGTCAGCACCCCCATTCCATCCGCCATTCCATCCGCCATTCCTTCCCCCATTCCATCCCAATGACAGATGAAAGCGGCCTTATTAGAAGGAGGCTGCCCCACAGGGATGATAGATAGAATATTGGGGGGCTGAAAACGGGGTTCTCCATGAGGAGTCTATGAAACGCGAAGATTTGAGAAATATTGCCATTATTGCCCATGTGGATCATGGAAAGACGACGATCGTCGATGGCTTGCTCAAGCAGTCAGGCATTTTCCGCTTAAACGAGAACGTCCAGGAAAGGGTCATGGACAATATTGACTTAGAGCGGGAGCGGGGAATTACCATCATGGCAAAGAATACGGCGATCGAATTTAAGGGAGTCAAGATCAATATTGTCGATACGCCGGGCCATGCCGATTTCGGCGGGGAGGTGGAAAGGACGCTCAAGATGGTGGATGGTGTGCTGCTCCTCGTCGACGCTTCAGAAGGCCCTTTGCCCCAGACCAGGTTCGTTCTAAAAAAGGCCCTCGATTTCAATCTTCCTCCTATCCTTGTGATTAACAAGATAGACCGGGCGGACGCGAGGATCCAGGAGGTGTTGAATGAGGTCTACGATCTCTTTATTGACCTCGATGCCACAGAGAAGCAGCTTGAGTTTCCAATTGTCTACACCAACGCAAAGCTTGGGATTGCAAAACTCCACCCCGATGAGAATTCGGAAGACCTTCAATGCCTGTTCGAGCTCATCCTCAAAGCCGTTCCGCCGCCAGAGGGGGATGAGAAAAATCCACTTCAGCTCCTCGTCACAAACATCGACTATAATGACTACGTGGGCAGGATTGCCATAGGGAGGATCTTCTCAGGCTCGGTCAAAGTCGGAGATTGGGTATCGATGATCAGCGGCAAGGAGGGATCGACCAAGACCAAGGTGACATCGCTCTACGGATTTCAGGGGCTCGAAAGAATAGAGATCAAAGAGGCCCGGGCAGGGGATATCGTCGCGCTGGCCGGGATTGAAGGGGTGAATATTGGTGACACCATCGCTGATAGTGAAAACCCGGAACCCCTCCCGAGAATTGCAGTGGATGAGCCCACCATTTCCATGGTTTTTTCTGTAAATACATCCCCTTTTGCCGGCCAGGAAGGAAGGTATGTGACATCGAGAAACCTGAGGGAGCGGCTGGAAAAAGAGCTTCTGTACAATGTTTCGATCAAGGTTGACTTTGGTTCCACGGATTCTTTCAAGGTGATGGGGAGAGGGGAGCTCCAGCTTGCGATCCTGATCGAGATGATCAGAAGGGAAGGGTATGAGCTTTCTGTGTCAATGCCTGAAAGCATTACAAAAAGTATAGACGGGGTTCACCATGAGCCCATGGAGAATCTTGTCATCGATGTTCCGGAGGAATACATCGGGGTTCTGACCCAACAGATAGGGATCCGCAAAGGCAGAATGCAGAAGATGAGCAATAATAGCCACGGCAGGGTCCGCCTCGAATTCAAGATTCCCTCCAGAGGACTGATCGGCTTTCGGTCGCAGTTTCTCACCGATACAAGAGGGACAGGCCTTTTCAACCACATCTTTAATGGTTATGAACCGTGGCATGGCCCTCTTACAAAACGCTCTACCGGAACCCTTGTTGCGGACCGGCCAGGGAAAACGACCATTTACGCGCTTTATCACCTCCAGCCCAGGGGAACGCTCTTTGTCAAGGAGAATACACGTGTCTACGAAGGGATGGTGATTGGTGAGAACTCGAGAGAGAACGATCTCAATGTCAATGTCACCAAGGAGAAGAAACTCACCAATATCAGGGCAGCAGGATCGGACGAAGCCTTGCAGCTCATTCCCCCAAAGCTCCTCAACCTGGAGCAGGCCATCGAGTTTATCAAAGAAGATGAGCTGGTTGAGGTCACCCCAACCTCCGTGCGCATCAGAAAAAAGATCCTCGAACCGAACAAGAGACCCAAGTTTGTTTGACAGATGAAACGGGAGTTATTAATTTTACGGTAGAGGGGAGAATGAAAGGAGGGTTTCTTATGGAAAAATACAAGAGAATTCTTATTCCCCTTGACGGGTCGGAGTGCGCGGAAACCATTATGCCCAGAGTCGAGGAGTTAGCCACAGTTAAGCAAGCAGGTGTTTGCCTATTGCGTGTTGTCTCGGCTCGAACTTTTCCAGGTGTGGATTCAACAGAGGCTCAGGTAAAGGTCGTCCGGGAAGCGGAGGAATATCTTCAAGGTTTAAAGGAGCGCCTCCGAGCCAAAGGATTTGATGTAGATACCCACGTCCGTTACGGGGATGATGTCGAAGAAATATTGGATCATGCGGCCCAGAAAGAAATTGACTTGGTTGCCATGTCTACCCACGGCAGGAATGGAATCAAGCGGTTTCTCTTTGGAAGTGTGGCAGAAAAAGTCTTGCGCCATGCACCGAAGCCGGTCTATCTGGTTCGGTGCACCGGATCGGCCTAACAGGTTGCTGAAGAAGGGCTATCTGCTGCTATCCGGCCCGCTCACCTTCTCGCGGGCGTGCCAAGAGTTGCTCCTTACCCGTCGCAACGGCACCCCTCATCCTTACCCGTGTGAAGCACGGGGCAGGCTTGTTGCACGTACAGCAGTAGAGAACGGTTTCAAACCGTTCCCTACAAAGAATTTTGGGGGCAAAACGGGATTTCGAAGACTCAACTTGCATCTGGCCGTTTTTGAGCAACCCGGGAAAGATGACTTTTTCAGCAGCCTGCTAAGAAACTAAGAGGGTAAACGGGCAGAAGGATTCGCCATATAAAGACAAGAGGGTCGTTTTTTTTGATGGGTTCGGGAAAGAGTATTATAATCTTGGACCCACTTTATTTGGGGGAGGGAGAATGAGGCGCCTACCGATCTCGATCGTGTTTTTTTTACAAGTTTTTCTTTTTTCCTACGCAATGGGTCAAAGCGTTACAAAGACAGAGGAGTTAAAGATATCCAGCCCTGCCTTTGAAAACGGTGGAGAAATCCCGAAGAAATACACTTGCGATGGGGCAAATGTTAGTCCGCCCCTCAAGATTGAAAATGTTCCATCGAATACAAAATCGTTAGCCCTGGTCTTTGATGACATCGATGCACCCAGAGGGACCTATGTCCATTGGATTTTGTGGAACATGGCTCCCGGTGTAAAAGAGATTAAAGAGAATTCTGTTCCTGAAGGAGTGGTGCAGGGGGTGAATGACTTTAAGAAACGTCATTATGGGGGGCCTTGCCCCCCCAAACGGGCTCACAAATACGTTTTTGACATCTATGCTCTCGATACCCTTCTCAATCTGAATCCCAATGGTACCAAAAAAGATCTGGAACAAGTTATGGAGGGTCACATCATTTCGCGGGCTCAGCTGACGGGGTTGTATAAAAGGCATTAAGAATGTTAAAATACAAAGAAACAAGTTATGGACAGGGAGGATGTATGTTCAAAAATCGCTGGGCAAAGAGAGGTCTCGTTCTTTTTATCTTTTGCTTTTTATGCCTCTATGTTTTTCCGTTGGATGCTTTTGCAAGAGTCGGTGGTGGAAGGTCATCGGGCAGCCGTGGCTCCCGGTCTTCAACGCCTCCCCGGTCGTATTCACCTCCAAAATCAACCCAACCCTCTCCGCCCCCATCCCAGTCACTTTCACAACCTTCCCCGCAACCGCAAAGCAGCCTTTGGAGGGGTGTGATGGGAGGCGTCATGGGAGGCATATTAGGAGGGATGCTTTTCAGAAGCCTGGGGTTCGGAGGTGATTTGGGGGCCGAGGGAGGCGGTGGAATCGGACTGTTTGAGATTTTGCTGATCGGCGCCCTGCTCTTGGGTGTCTACTGGTACTTTAAGAAGAGGCGTCAGGCAGCCCTCGCAAATGCATATTATCAGAGTTCGATGGGAACGGCAGAGCCTTCCTATCAGACTTCCTATGGGCAGGGTTATGAGCAACCCCGTGAAGAAGAGCGGGATCTGGGAAAAGGGTTGGGTTTCATTCGGCAGATGGATTCCTCCTTTGATGAAAAGAAGTTTCAGGACTTGTGCATGGATCATTTTTTCAAGATTCAGGGAGCCTGGGTAAATAGAGATATGTCTGGAGTAAAAAACTTATTGACGGAAGAGATGTCTGGGATTATTCAGGGCGATGCAGAGAAATTGAAGTCAGAAAGGAAGATGAACCGGCTTGAGAATATTGCCGTTCGGTCTGTGGAGATGGTGGAGACCTGGCAGGAATCGGGAAGGGACTACATTACCGTGAGGTTCTATGCCAACTTGTTGGATTACACGGTTGATGAGTCCACAGGTCAGGTGGTATCAGGCAGCAAAACAGAACCTGTTAAATTTGAAGAGTACTGGACATTTACGCGGCCAGTGGGGAATAACCCGTGGAAGTTATCTGCGATTAACCAAGCTGAGTAATGAATCTCACGCGCGTAACGACGGGTTACGGTTTCTTCCCACTTCTTAGTATTGTTTCAGAAATATGTTTCAAGAACAGAGCGCAAATACCCCATAAGAAGGGTAACCATGATGGAATCAAATAAAGGGGTCTTGAATACTTCCAGGCTCCAAGATAAATTGCCACTGACTCTCCTAGGGGGCCAAGGACAAAGGTTATAAAATAGAAGAGTAGATCACTTTTTGTATGCCATTTCATAAGCACCACGATACTGATGACAACGTAACAGATTGTTAAAATAACTGGTTTATGCCAAAGCGATCCTACCAATACGATGCATAAAGCATATAAACCTAATTGAAATGTAAGTTCTTTTTTCATCAGCCCAGTATGGTAAGCCAGTATGGTAAGAATGAAACCTAAGCGATACGTTTTATATAGTGCCGAATAGAAATTAACGGGTAACTGACCACATTTTCTGTACTTATTTGAAACCTTCCCGAAGACTTCCTCGACTCAGGATCACACTAAAAGCCTACTCGTTATGTATACAGAAGTCAAACAGAAATAAACGGGAGGATTTTTCTTGTCATTCCCCATCCCAATAGTTATAAATACGATAAGGGGCCAAAAATGGAGCATAAACATACGAATCGGCTGATTCACGAAACCAGCCCTTATCTCCTGCAACATGCTCATAATCCGGTGGATTGGTACCCATGGGGAGAAGAGGCCCTCGCACGGGCTAAAAAAGAAGACAAACCCATTCTCCTCAGCATTGGCTACTCCTCGTGCCATTGGTGCCATGTGATGGAAAAGGAGTCTTTCGAAAATGAGGCGATCGCGGGAGTCATGAACCTACGCTTTATTAATATTAAGGTGGACCGGGAAGAACGGCCGGATCTTGACGAACTCTATATGAATGCTGTTCAGGTGATAACGGGTTCAGGGGGATGGCCCATGACCGTCTTTTTAACTCCTGACCTCATCCCCTTTCATGCGGGAACCTATTTCCCCCCTGAAGATCGAGGGGGACTGCCGGGTTTTGCGAAAATTCTGGTGGTCGTCTCCGACTATTATCATTCCCATCGAGGGGAAGTGAAGAAGATGGAGGTGCAGTTGAAAAGTGCCCTCCATCAGATGGCTGAACTTAATCCTTCTCAGGGCGCCGTGAGCGATAAAGTTCTGTCGAAGGCTTTCGATGCTCTTGAGAGTCAATTCGATCCAATTTATGGAGGATTGGGGAAGGCCCCCAAATTCCCAGGCAGCATGGCCCTCTCCTTTCTTCTCCGGTACTGGAAGAGTACGGGCTCGAAAAAAGCGTTGGAGATGGTGGAAAAAACACTGGAGAAGATGGCTCATGGTGGGATCTACGACCATTTGGGGGGAGGGTTCCATCGTTATTCTGTGGATCAACGATGGCTCATCCCTCATTTTGAGAAGATGCTTTATGACAACGCTTTGCTTTCCAGAACCTATTTTGATGCCCATCAGGCGACTCAAAAGGTGAGATATCGTCGTGTGGGCGAAGAAATCCTCAATTATGTCCTTCGCGAAATGAAGAGTCCGGAAAGAGGATTCTACTCAACTCAAGATGCGGACAGCGAAGGTGAGGAGGGGAAGTTTTATGCATGGACAAGAGACGAGATTAAAAAAATCCTAGGCAAGGAGAAAGGGACTCCTTTTTGCGCCTACTATGGAGTGGCGACTGAGGGAAATTTTGAGGGAGGGGCAAGCGTTCTCAATATCACTTCGACTTTAGAAAATGTTTCTCAGTTATATGGAATGTCTGTTGCAGAACTGGAGAAGTTATTGGAGGAGGGACGGGGGAAACTCTATGGCGAAAGAGAGCAAAGAGTGAAACCCGGCCGGGACGAGAAGATTCTGACCTCCTGGAATGGTTTAATGATCTCCGGTTTCGTCGATGGGTTTAGAGTTACTGGAAACGAAACATTTCTAGAGGGTGCCGTAGGAGCAGCCCGTTTCATCCTTCAGGAATTGAAGAAGAGTGGCCACCTGATGCGGGTGTTTAATAAAGGAAAGTCCCGGGTGAAGGGGTATTCGGAAGACTATGCCTTTTTTGTCCAGGCCCTCATCGATCTTTATGAAGCCACCTTTGAGACGGAATGGCTGAAAGAGGCGGAGGACCTCAATCGGAGAATGATTCGTCAATTCTGGGATGAGAGAAATGGAGGGTTCTTCTTCACTGGAAAGGAGAATGAATCTTTGATCGTTCGATCAAAAAACCCTTATGACAATGCCATCCCTTCGGCGAATTCCATCGCTGTATTTAACTTGATCAGACTGGGTTATCTGACCGGAGAAGAATCTTTAAAACAGAAGGCCGAGCAGATCCTTCACCTCTTTTATAACTTTCTTGACCAACATCCTTCTGGATTTGCCCAAATGCTATCCGGCCTCTCTTTCTTTTTGGATCCGCAGGAAATTGGGATCATCGGTTCGAAGAATAATCTCAAAACAAAATCCATGCTCAAAGAAATCTACCTCGCCTACCTTCCTAATAAAATCCTGAGCCTTAGGGATCCTCAAGAACCGATCGAAGGAAGTTGGTTTCCCTTTCTGAAAGAAAAAGGAAACCAAGAAGTTCCAACCACCTTTGTCTGTAAAGGGTTTACGTGCTTACCGCCTGTGAGGAATGAAAAGGAATTAAAGAAGATATTGGAAAGATAGGGCTCAGCCTATGATTCTGTGCTTTATCTGATTCCTGCTCTCTTCTTGATTGTCTCGATATCCAGCCCGTTGATCCACTGGATAAGATTTTCCCATATTCCGTGAAACTCAAATCCTCCTTGAGTCATTTCCTTTAGGGCCTCTTCCTTGCTCCAACCTTGCACGGTGACGCGGTAGAGCGCGCACATGGTTCCGGTGCGATCAGCACCATGCTGGCAGTGCACAAGAACCGGCCACCGTTTCGGATTCGTAACGATCTGCAGAAATTTTACGGCGTCCTCTTCTTCCGCATGCCATGCCTTCATATGAATGTGTTCATAGGCCAACCCAGTGTCCCCAATCTCGTCACGGTCTGAATGGAATGAACGCAGATTGACAATGGTTTCAATTCCCATGGCTTTGAGGTTTTTCATACCTTCTGCAGACGGTTGTGCGCTTCGATAGAGCGTATCCGAGACTTTGTGAAGGTTGGGACCGCCTTCCATCTGGATCAGTTTGGCCCAATGTGCGGGGCGATTGGCTGGAGATGTTTCAGCCCCGTAAGCGGCATTGAGCAAAACCAATGCGAAAATACTGATGACAGCAATGAGCTTCATATTTTTCACGTACGGGAACCCAGAGGAAATTCGCTTGATCATGATCAACCTTCCTTTGGACTGATGAAATAGCTCAGTAGACCGAGCATTTCGCGGGGTCCGCGGCAGAGAGGGTTAGGCCATCTCTTTGGTAGAAGGAATGACGATGCCCCCACGCTTGAAATTACCGAGAACCTCTGCCTCCCCATGCAAAAACAACTGCCCAACGAGGGCTGCCGTAACTGCATCGAGCTCATCCCCGTTCATCTTGTTATTTAGCCCTTTGAGTCCAAGCTTTTCAAGTCCTTTGCTCAGCTTCGATAACCCTTCCTGCTTCCGGCCGGTATGCCATATGTCTTGCGCAGCACCCGGGTAAACCTCAATCACCGGATAGCCACGTCGGGTTAGGACTCTTTTTAGGTGGATGCCTCGCTTTGTAAGTAATCTCATCGGGCCGAGCGTAATGGGAAAAAAACGGATGCCTCGCCTCAGTAATTCCCGGTCGCAGGGACGAAAATGTTCCCCGTTTTTGTCTTCCATTGACTTGCGTCCGGGGGGCAGGTTGAGGGGCGCATCGATGGCAATCAAAGTCGGATTCTCTTTCTCTATGTAATTGATTATCTCCTGGTCTGTATGGACTATAGTGCAAAAAGTGAGGTTATCCTTTTTTAGCGTGCAGATACCCGTGCTGCGCTTCGGGCTACCCGCAAGGTCAATACCCACCACTTTTCGATGATGCCGTTTATGGGAATCCATAATTCAACTCCGTCAATGAAAAGCTGCCCACTGACGGCTTTCCATTGAGAGTGCAGCAAGTATAACCGATTTACCCAGATCCCACGCTATAGATGGGTGGCCGAACGACTGAAGCTGAGGACGGCTATCAGCCATCCGCTGGAGTGGCAGGCTAGGCGCTTTGCAGTTCAAGTACCTTTACTTCGGATTCGATTCGGCCCTTGAATTTATCCTTTTGCATCTCTAGATCGTATCGTGTCTGAAGGTTCAACCAAAACCGTTCTGAAAGGTTGAAATAACGAGATAACCTCAAAGCCGTATCAGCACTAATGGAACGCTTGCCGTGAACGATCTCGTTTATGCGGCGGGCCGGAACATTGATGTCCTTTGCCAATTTGTACTGACTGATACCCATGGGTTTCAAAAATTCTTCCATAAGAATTTCACCCGGGTGAATAGGCTCAAGCATTTTTGTCCTCATCGTGACGACCTCCTAATGATAATCCACAATTTCTACCTCATAAGTTTCACCCCTTGACCAGCGAAAACAGATACGCCACTGGTCATTGATGCGAATGCCATATTGTCCTTGACGTTTCCCTATGAGTTTTTCTAACCGATTTCCTGGTGGAATACGCAAATCTTCTAATTTTTCGGCAGCATCAAGCAAAAGTAGCTTCCGTAAAGCGATGCGGTAAACATCAGCAGGGAATCGAGCTGACCGTTGCCGTAGAAAGACCTTCTCAGTCTCTTTGCAACGAAAGCTCTTAATCATGAATAAATATTAACGCGGGCCGATATTATTGTCAAGCGTTATTATTGGTTGATTTCTAAAGACGTCAGGGTCAAGCGTGATAGGCTCGGCGGCCGTTGTGGCGCGTCCGAGTCCACGCTGTTGTTGGGCCTGCTTTGGCCAGACCTTTGGGACCGATTTCAATAAGGTCAACCTTATGCCATCCCATTCGTAATAAGAAATTCCAGTCTCATCACCGTCGTTTGGGGCTCCTCGGATAATGAGTAGACGACTATCCAGCCTGAACTCAATTGGTGACGATTGATCCGTTACCATGTGGTATGCAACCAGCTTCAGGTTTTCTGGAAAGAAAACTTGCCCTGCTTCCGCATCCATGACGGCGATTTCCTGACACGCTACCCCACAACCCCACGTAGCGATGGTGTAATGTCCGGCGAAATTCGGACCCTTGCTCGCACCATTCCGGAGCATCGTCCGAAACTCTGTTGCGCGCGGGTGACTATTGATGTCAACAGGGGCCGGTTTAACACTTGTTGCTTGTTCTACATGATAATGCTGAAATGAGGGCAAGGCGACATCGTCAGCGAAGGCAGGAGATGCAGTGACAATGGATAAAAGGATGATAAGTTTAATCATATCTTTCTTATTGCGGCCCAACTATTAATAGACGAATCTCGGATTTCTTTCAAACCGGTTCTTCTAAGTGTCCCTTTTTACCACTTCTTGCTTCTGCTGTCTATGAATTTATTGGTTCTATTTCGTACTTTCTGCAATTCAGGGACTGGGCCTCAGATATCAGACATATGCCTTCGGACATCAAACAAAAATCATTCCTGCGGAAACAGGAATCCAATGCTTATTTACAGACGCTCTCATGCA
>CAYGWV010000164.1:0-8826 GCA_964353925.1 uncultured Syntrophaceae bacterium
CTTCTTAGGGTGCCCCTGGCGAGCTATGCTCCGTTTGGCCGGTGGCGATGGGAATGCCATCTTCGGCCTGCTCGGACTGATCGGAGGAATATGGATAGGCACACTCTTTTTGAAAGGCGGCTACAACCTGGGACGTTCTCAAACCACTCATACCTCGGTTGGATGGTTATTGCCCTTAGTCATGCTTGGGTTTCTTGTTCTGATGTTCATCTTTCCCAAGGTTGAGGGCCAGGATAAGAACGGAGTCTTGTTTTACAGCCTGAAAGGCCCCGGGTCCATGCACGCACCGCTTTTTGTGTCGCTGGTGATTGGCCTCTGCATCGGATTCCTGGCGCAGAGAAGTCGGTTCTGCACTATGGGGGCCATCCGGGATTTCGTCCTTTTTAGACAGACCCATCTCCTCTCAGGTGCGATTGCCCTGGTGGTTGTTGCTTTTATCGTAAACTTGATTCTGGGACAGTTTCACCCCGGGTTTGCCAAGCAACCCGTGGCTCACACAATGAGCCTCTGGAATTTTGGAGGGATGGTGTTGGCAGGATTGGCCTTTGCCCTGGCTGGAGGGTGTCCAGGACGGCAGCTCTTTCTTGCAGGAGAGGGGGATGGAGACGCGGCGGTTTTTGTCCTAGGGATGATCGTCGGAGCCGGTTTTGCACATAACTTTGGCCTGGCCAGTTCTGCAGACGGAGTGGGGCCTTATGGCGTCGCCGCTGTGATCATTGGACTTCTCACGTGTCTGTTTATCGGCTTCACAATGAGAAAAGAAGTTGCCTAAAAAGGAGGGATGAAAATGAGCAAAATCGTTGATGCCCGCGGGCTTTCGTGCCCTCAACCTGTTCTGCTGACTCTGAATGAGATTAAGAAGATCAACAAGGGAGAATTCACCATCCTTGTGGATACAGACACTTCCAAAGAAAATGTTTCTCGGGCTGCGACCACTCAGGGATGGCAGGTCGAAGTGAATCGGGTGGACGAAGATTACCGTCTTGTTTTAAGAAAAGAATAAAAAAGATGATCTACTTCGATAACGCAGCTACGTCCTGGCCGAAGCCGCCTCAGGTGAAAGAGGCGATGAATCGATTTATGGAGGAGGTCGGAGCCAACCCGGGTCGATCCGGACACTTCCGTTCGATTGAAGCTGCCCGGATTGTCTTTGAAACCCGAGAGGCCCTTTCCGTCCTATTCCATGTCAAAGACTCTTCAAGAATTGTCTTTACGCTTAATGCTACCGAATCGATCAATTTAGCCCTAAAGGGATTGCTAAAACCCGGAGATCATGTCATTACGAGCAGCATGGAACACAATTCGGTGATGAGACCTCTCAGGGATCTGGAGAGGAAAGGCATTGAATTGACCGTCGCTCCCTGTTTCGATGATGGCACATTAGACGCAGAAGAGGTGGAGAGAAAGATTCAATCCAATACGAAAATGGTCGTTCTCAATCACGCCTCGAATGTCACGGGAACCCTATTGCCCGCCAAGGAGGTTGGATTCATTGCTAGAAGGCACGGTCTTGTATTTTTAGTCGATGCTGCCCAGACGGCCGGATCTTATCCGATTGATGTTGACAGGGATGGGATCGATCTTTTAGCTTTTACCGGACACAAAAGCCTCTACGGACCCCAGGGGACTGGAGGGCTCGTTATTGGTGAACGCATAAAGGAGAAAGAAATGATCCCTCTGAAACAAGGCGGGACAGGGAGTCGGTCTGAATTTGAGGAACAACCCGACTTCTTACCGGATTGTTTTGAAAGCGGAACGCCAAATGGCGTTGGCCTTGCCGGGCTCCTTGCCGGCGTTCAATTTGTCCTGGAAAAAGGAGTCGAACAGATCCGGCAGAACGAGATGGCCCTTATCATAAAGCTTATCAAGGGTTTAAAAAAAATCCCCCAAGTGAAACTATATGGTCCTGAACTCCAGGAGGATCAAATCGCTACGCTCTCTTTCAATTTTGCCCACCGTTCTCCTTCGAATGGGGCTTTGCGTTTAGAAAAGGAGTTCGGCATCCTCTGTCGTCCAGGGCTTCACTGTGCGCCCGCAGCCCATCACACCCTTGGGACTTTTCCAGAGGGAACGATCCGGATTGGCCTAAGCGCTTTCAACACCGAAGCAGAGATCGAGACCGCCATCCAAGCCGTCTCCCAGATTTCCAAAAAATAAGGAGAATGGATCTTTTCGTTTTTGGTTTTGAAAGAATATCGGGCGACTTTTTGGGTTATGAAAGAAGATTGGAATATCTATGAAAAGAAGATGGAATATATGGTAGAATACTAATTAGAATCTGTTTATGAATTACCTTGCCGTCATTCTCGTGCTTGCCCGCCGTAGCGCTTCAGCGCGCAGGCGTGAAAACGGAAATCCAGTTATTTCAACCGGTTCTGGATTCCTGCTTTTGCAGGAATGACGAAATAATCAACTTTATGGACAGACACTGATTACAATATTTAACACCGTTCTTTCTCTACCCATCACCTGACTGCGATGAGGCAGGGGCAAAGGATGGGATGAGGGGATGGCGATTGTTTGATAAAACGATGAAGGACGTCTTTATTTTTGAATCAGTCCATCGTGTCATGAAAGCCGAGAAACTTCTTAAGGGAAAAGGGATCAAGCTTGATCTTATACCCGTGCCACGGGAAATCAGTTCTGATTGCGGAGTCGCCATTGAATTATCTGAAGGTTCAGAGACGGAAGCTTTAAGCATCCTTACGGAGAACAGAATATCGATTTTGGAATGCTATACAAAGAATGCATTGGGGAAATTCGAGCAGAGGAAACGGGATTCGTAGTATACTGCATCACAAGTCACTCAACTTTTTGTCATTCCGGGCTTGACCCGGAATCCAGAAGTGTTTCTAAATAAGCTGGATTCCTGCTTTTGCAGGAATGACAAACCTAAAGGGCTAAGGTATTATTAAAGAAGTTCAGAATCAATATAACAGAGAGATAAAATGGAGAAAGTGCGTCTGACCGAAAAAGTGAAAAAAGCGGGTTGAGCTGCCAAAATTGGTCCGGAGGATCTGGATCAAATTCTAAGGGAGCTGCCGATTCCAAAAGATCCGAGGGTCCTGGTGGGACTGGATACGTCGGATGATGCAGGGGTCTATCAATTGAATGACGAGGTCGCCTTGGTTCAGACGGTGGATTTCTTCACTCCGATTGTGGACGATCCCTTCACCTTCGGCCAGATCGCTGTGGCCAATGCCCTGAGTGACGTCTACGCCATGGGAGGAACTCCCCTCACCGGCATGAATCTAGTGGCCTTTCCCATTAAGACCCTCTCTCCTTCCATTTTGAAAGACATCCTTCTCGGAGGGCTTTCGAAAATGGAGGAGGCAGGCGTGGCTTTAGTGGGAGGGCATTCGATCGACGACCCGGAAATCAAATACGGTCTGGCTGTCACGGGCGTGGTCCATCCGAATAAAATCCTGACCAATGCGAAAGCAAGGGCAGGGGACAAATTGGTTTTGACAAAACCTCTCGGCACGGGGATCATCTCCACAGCCCTCAAAGCCAGGATGGCTTCTGAGGAGGCTATCCGGAAGAGTGTGGAGAGCATGGTGGCTCTTAATCGGACAGCGTCGGAATGGATGAGGGAATTTGGAGCCCATGCCTGTACGGATATCACAGGGTTCGGTTTCATCGGCCATGCATTAGAGATGGCCGCTGCAAGCCAGGTAGGGATGGTGGTACAATCAAAGGCTGTTCCCGTCCTCCCTGAAGCGATGGAATATGCGAAATTGGGGTTGATCCCCGGAGGGGCGTATTCAAACCGAGATTTTTTCTCCTGCCGGGTGGACGTTCATCCCGGCGTGCTCGCCCTTTTAGTCGATCTCTTTTATGATCCTCAAACTTCGGGCGGTCTCCTGATTTCTTTACCTTCCGGCGAGGCAGAAGAATTGGTCGCTACGCTCAAAAAAGAAAAGAATGTTGATTCATGTATCGTGGGTGAGGTCGTGAAAGAACCTCTCGGGAAAATTCAAATTCTCTGATCCTTCTTTCTTCAAACCTCTCTTGCGGTTGGAGAAAAACTTCCGTAATATTATATTGAGATTTCTATTGGGGTCTATCAAGTTGAGTGAAAAGATCAAATAGGTCAGAAGAACAGATAAAAGGGCTAAAGTCGATGGAGATTGAGGTAAAATTATTTGCCACGCTACGCGATTATCTCCCGAAAGGAAGCAGTCGGTTTTCCTGTAAGATGGAGGTCGATCGTTCTACCCGAGTTCAGGACATTTTGTCTCGACTCAAAATACCCGAAGAGATCCCCAAGATTATATTGATCAATGGCGTTCATGGAAAGAGGGAGCAGATGTTAAAGGATGGCGATGTCCTGAGCATCTTTCCTCCTGTCGCAGGAGGCTAATAAAATCAATGGTCAATTTACAATGGTCGCTGATCAATTCTCAATTCCAATTCTGAACCCTCAGTTATATACTCCAAATCCCGACCTTTAAGAACGCCGCATATTTATTTGTGTTCATTGACCATTGATTATTGATCATTGGAAATTGATTATTTCTTCCCTTTCAGCTCCTGAATCTTCTTTTGCAACCTTTCCTTTTGATCTGATTTGGGATCCAATTTTAAAGCCTTTTCGTAAAACTCTATGGCTTTTTCGATCCGGCTCAGTTTGACATAACTGTCAGCCAGATGTTCTGTGATCGTGGAATCGTCTGGAGTCAATTGGTTCGCTTTTTCAAGCTCGGTCACGGCTCTCTTGTAGTCCCCAAGTTTATAATAGACCCAACCCAAACTATCGGTGATGTACCCCATATTGGGTTTCAATTCCATCGCCTTCTGGATAAGTTTGAGGGCCTCCTCCAATTGGATGGACCGCTCGGAATAGGAATAGCCGAGATAGTTGAGGGCGTCGGCATGGTTCGGGTTGAGCCGAAGAACTTCCTTCATCTCGGCGGCCATCTTATCAAACTCTCCCATTTTATCGTAGAGCGCACCGATTTGAAAATGAATTCCTTCACCATTCTGATTTTTCTCAAGTCCTCTCTTCAGGGTGGCCAAGGCCTTTTCCAACTGGTTCTCTTTCTCAAAGACTTCGGCGAGTAATAAGTAGAGGTCTTCCTCGTTCGGTTTGGCCTGGATCGATTCTTCCAGGATTCGGATACCCTCCCCCGCCTTGTTCTGTCTCCTCAGAATGAGGAAGATGTTTCTTCTCGAGTCCGCGAAGAGAGCCGATTCGGGGGGGATCTTCTTAAACTCTGAGATGGCCTGATCCAGGGTGTCTCTCTCTACATAGGCAGCTCCCAAATAATATCGTGTCCGATCGTCTTTGGGATTGGCAGCGAGGACAAAATTGAATTCCAAAATCGCCTGGTCCAATTTGCCCTGTTCTAAATAGATCAAACCCATCTTCGTTCGGATATTGAGATCCTCTGAATCGGTCTTTTGCATCTCCCGAAATTGGTTCAATGCTTCATCGAACTTCTTCTTTTTGAGGAAGATCTGCCCGAGCCGGGCTCTCGCCTTTTTATTGTCCGGATCGAGATTCAGGATCTTCTGGTAAACCTCTGCTGCCTTTTCCGGTTCATTCTGGATCTCATAGGTCATCCCCAAATCCATCAGGACGGAGATCAGATTGGGTTCGATGGCCAGTGCCTTCAAAAAATATTGTTTCGCCAATTCATAAGATTTTGTCCTGATATAAATTCTTCCCAGAGCATAGAGGCCCATCACAGAATCGGGTTCGACGTTGAGGAACTGTTTAAGGGTCTGGATTGCCTGATCATACTGCTGGAGGTCTTCATAGAGGGAACTGAGGAAGAGGTAACTTTCCCGATGGTGAGGGTTGATCTGCAATACTTTCTTGTAAGAGGCGATGGCCAAGGGGACCTTCTTGAGGATGGAATACAATCCGCCGAGGAGCAAATGGGCGTCCAGATGATCGGGGTCATCAAGGAGGGCGGTATTGCACTCTTCGATCGCCTCGTTTAAAAGACCTTTCTGGATGTAAAGGGTGGCCAATTCAACATGCAAGGAAGGTTCTTTGGCATCCCGGGCGATCGCTTCTTTGAGGGCCTTCATCGCCTCATCAACTTTTCCGTCCCGTAGTTTCAGCTGGGAGAGAAGAAAGAAGTAATAGGCACGGGGATCTGAAGGGGGGGCCTTCTTTTGAGTTTCTACCAGGTTCATTGGAGTGGGTTTAGAGGAAAAAGTGTCTTTCTCTCTCTTTTGAAATTCAGGTCTTCCCGCGCAGGCCCCCAAAAAGAATAGAGACGAAAAAATAACGAAGACTTTGATCAAGGGTCGTTTCATCGCTAAAAAATAACAGACTTTGACCATAAAGTCAAAAACTGGAATTTAATTTTAAAAGGTTTTCCAAGGTGTCCGAAGCAGCATAACCTTCTATCATTTTCCCGTTTTGAAAGAGAAGAGTGGGGGTGGATTCGACAAGCAGACGCTTTCCAAATTCCATATTCTTATCAATGGGACCGGTATGACAGGAAGGGGATCTTAATTCTTTCCCTTGGTAAGTTTCTTCTAACGCCTTCACTTTATCTTGCGAACACCAGATGGCCTTGGCCTTCTCATAGGAGGCAGGAGTCAAGGGGTATAAAAAGAAGAAAGTCTGAAGATCCTTGATCTGCTTCAGTTCTTCATGCAACTGGAAACAAAAATGGCATTGGGGGTCCGTAAATACATAAAGTTTTCGTTTCCCCTGTCCCATGGAAATGGCATTCTCGAGGGAAAGGGTGGAAAGATTTACCCTTCGGAAATCTTTTAATCTATCAAGAGTAATATTTCTTTTAATTTGGCGATCCAATATCTGGCCGTGAACAATGAATCTCAGGTTTTTATGGATATAAATAATCCTCTTCTCTTGACCTATCTCCGTGACCACCTCCCAGAACCCTTCCAGAGGCGCTTCCCTGATCTCCAAGATTCTAAATTCCGTCTTAATGAATTCTTTTAAGAGGGGAGAGGCCTCTTCGTTTGTGAGAGCAAAAGACTTGCCAAAAAGAAGGAGGATCAAAAAAGAAAACAGAATTACTGTCATCATCATTCGCTTCATAATAAAACCCCCTGATGCCATGATACCCTTTTAAATGGCAAAGGAAAACGATTTTAACCATCGGATCCGGCCCTGTCTCAACGGAAGGACATCCTGCTATGAATCTGGAAATAAACCGGTCCTTACGAAGCGCGAAAGGAGCGGGATTTATGATCTATGGTTCAAGGGGTGGGGAGTATTTTAAAGGGAAGTTTTTGGATCGATGAGGAGAGGATCGGGAAATCTAATTGGTCTGTCCCCTTTTTTCGAAGCGATACAGGGTCCTTGGATTTACCCTGAGGATTTCTGAAGCGATTCTTTTGTTTCCCCCGACCTCCTTAAGTATTTCTTTTATGTATTCGGACTTGATATCCTCCAAGGATTTACGATCCTTCACTCCTCTCTTGATCATTTCCGAAAACCCTTCCATCAGATCTTTGGGAAGGTCGTTGGGCCCCAAGTGATCTTGGTCGGTCATGATCACAGCCCTCGCGATGGCGTTTTCTAATTCTCTAACATTCCCCGGCCAATGATACTCCAAAAGGAGTTTCATCGCTTCTTTTGAGATCCCCTTGATCTCCTTCTTGGCTTCTTTCGAATAGAGATCAAGAAAATGGTAAGCGAGTAAAGGGATATCTTCTCTTTTGCCTTTCAGATCGGGAAGAAAAATAGGGAAAACATGAAGACGATAGAAGAGGTCTTCCCGGAATTTTCCTATCTTCATATTCTCTTCCAAATTTTCGTTGGTGGCTGCAATCATCCGGACATCAATTTTGGTTCTCTCTGTACTCCCCACCTTCATCACCTCTTTCTCCTGAAGGACTCTTAGAAGCTTGACCTGAACAGAGGGGAGGATCGTAGAGATCTCGTCTAAGAAGAGCGTCCCTCCATTGGCCTCTTCGAATAAACCCTTCTTCGCCTGGATCGCTCCCGTGAAGGCGCCCTTGGTATGGCCAAAAAGTTCGCTCTCCACCAACGTTTCAGGAATCGCTCCACAATTGAATGGGATGAAAGGCCGGTCCACCCTTGGGCTGTTATAATGGATGGCCTTCGCCACCAATTCTTTGCCCGTTCCGCTTCCTCCATAGATAATCACCGTACTGTTTCCAATGGCAACCTTTTCAATCAGGGAGAAAACCTCCTGAATCCGTTTGCTTTTTCCAATAATATTTTTAAACTTAAATTTTTTCCTTACTTCCATTCTCAGAAGGCGATTTTCCCTGAGGAGGAGGTTCTCCTTTTGAGCTTTGGAGATGTGGATGAAGAGTTCGTTGAGGTCAATCGGTTTGGTAATGTAATCATTCGCCCCCATCTTCATCGCTTCAACGGCTGTTTCGATCGATCCATAGGCCGTTATCAGGATGACCATTGTATCCGGCCACGTCCCTTTGATCGTCTTGAGGAGTTCGAGGCCATCCATTTCTGGCATCTTCATGTCGGTCAGTACCAGATCGAAGACATCATTTTCAATCTTTTCGATCGCCTCACGCCCGTTTTGGGCGACTTCAACGGAAAATCCTCCCATTTTGGAAAGCCCTTTTTTAAGAATATCCCGAACAGGGGCTTCATCATCAACCACCAATATTTTCATGGTCTCTATCACTCCTTGAAGGATACTTCTACCAAAAATTAGGTTTAAAATCAATGAGCATAACGGACACGGTTCACTTTTAATTGACATATTGCAAATTTTTTAGTATAAATATATTAAAAAGATCGCTAGGGGAGCTTAAAAAGCTGAGAGTCTCCGCTTTATAAAAGGGCGGGGAGACCCTACGAACCTGTTTGGGTAATTCCAGCGAAGGGAAGCGGAAGACGTA
>CAYGWV010000165.1:0-10092 GCA_964353925.1 uncultured Syntrophaceae bacterium
AGCACCTTCTCCTTCCCCATCACCATCTCTCCATGGCCAGGGAGCAAGAGCTCTGTATCCAAACGGGACATCCTCTCAATACTTTCCCTAATTAGTTTTGAATTGCCTTCCAGAAAGTCTGTCCTTCCAATGCCGCCATAAAAAACGAGATCACCAGTGAAGAGGACCTTTCTCTCCGGCCAATGGATCGTAAGGGAGCCTGGGGAATGGCCTGGGGTCTGGTAGATTTGAAAGAGCTCCTGACCTAAATGTATTTCTCCTTCCTTCAAATAGAAATCGATTCGAAATTCAGGCATGGGTTGCTTCATCATTTCAAAGAGGAGTTTCCCACTCTCCATAAGGTAACGCTCCTCTTCTCGGTTGATCGCGATCTTGACCGGTCCATTCATAAAGGCCTCGATGCCTTCAAAATGGTCTGGATGGGAATGGGTCAGAATGATCAGATCAATCTCTTCTGGAGGCATCCCATCTCCTTTCATCTGATGAAAGAGATTGGAAATGTGACGGGAATGACCTGGATCGATGAGGATCGTTACTTCACCATGGATCAAATAGGTGTTGCAGTTATTTTCGTAAACATTTTGCCAAAGGTAGGCATAGAGGTCTTTTTCAAGTTTCATCCGATCGAACTCCTACGGGCCTTCTCAACTCCGGTATGCTCCTTTTCTTCTTCCATTAAATGATCAAGGGGGTTGCTGTCAAATAAAAAGTTGAAGTTTCGAAGTTCATAAATTATAGTTTAAAAAGATCGGCTGGGTTTGGGGAGAAGAAGATGGTTGTCAAACAATATGAGGTTGGAAATTTTGCAGTCTTCTGTTATCTGATCGGAGATGAGGAGAGTCAGGAAGGGTTGTTCATCGATCCCGCGGATGATTCTACGAGGCTTCTCGCAGAAGCCAAATCTCATGGATTAGATAAAATTAAATATATCGTCAACACCCATTCTCATGTGGACCATATCATGGGGAACGCAGAGATGGCAAAGAAGACCGGAGCCAAAATCATCATCCATGAAGAGGATGCGAAAGCTCTGGTTCGGACCCCCCCCGATCTCCTGGAAATGTTCAACGCCACAACTTCTCCTCCTGCTGATATCGTGGTCAAGGACGGGGATGTCATCCAGATGGGGAATGTTGGACTGAGGGTGATCCACACGCCCGGTCATTCCGCAGGAGGAATGTCCCTCTATCTCGACGGGATGGTGTTTACAGGGGACACCCTCTTTGTGGGCTCGGTGGGAAGGACCGATTTCCCGGGGAGCTCATGGGATGTGCTCGAAGCATCTATTCGGAAAAAGCTCTATGTCTTGCCTGGAGAAACGGTGGTCTTCCCCGGTCACAACTATGGATCCACACCCACCTCGACCATTCAATACGAGAGGCGACACAATCCCTTTGTCCGAGGATAAAGGGTCGATCTTACCCCAATCTTCAAAGATGCCTGACTCCTCACCGGCAAGAATATATACTTGAACCTTGAGGAAGCACCAAATACCAAGCACCTGCCTTCGCCCCGCAAGGCGGGGCTTCGCGCAGGCAGGCCAAATAATAAATAAGTTCCAATGATCAAATTCCAAACAAAATCATTTCGACCTTTTTAAACTGGAGCTTGGAATTCATTTGGGGTTTGGAATTTTGGATTTGTGATTTAGCCATGCTCAAACGTCATACTCAATATACTCAATGGTTTATAGTATTATCATTTTTTCTCATCCTTCTCCCCATCGCCTATCTTCTTTTGATGCCCGATCTTTCGAAACTCAAAAAAGAAAACCCAAAAAAGACGGCCCTCATGGAGTATCGAGAGAAGAAATTGCAAGAGAAGGGGAGAAAGTACAGGATTGATCAGAGTTGGGCCCCCTTTTCTAAAATATCTCCCTATCTCATCAAGGCTGTTCTGATTTCAGAAGATGATAAATTTTGGAAACACGAGGGCTTTGATTATGAAGCAATTCAGAAAGCGATCGAAAAGGATCTCAAAGCTAAGAAATTTAAGTCTGGCGGAAGTACCATCACTCAACAGTTGGCAAGAAATCTTTTTCTTACTCCCGAGAAGTCGTTGATCAGGAAGATCTCCGAAGCCGTCATCACCTGGAGAATGGAGAAAGTCCTATCCAAGAAACGAATTCTTGAACTCTATCTCAATGTGGCGGAGTGGGGAGAGGGGATATTTGGTGCAGAAGCCGCCTCGCGACATTACTTTGGAAAATCTTCCTCCGAATTGACCCCTCAGGAAGCGGCCAGGCTGGCAGCCATCCTCCCGAATCCAAGAAGATACAGCCCGATTGGAGATCAGCGATACGTGATCAACCGATCCAATCTCATCTATAGCATCATGATTCAAAGAGGAATCGTCATCCCGGAGTACAAAGAAGAACTAGGAGAGGGTGAATCCTTCTCGTCGAACCACTCAAATCCAAGTCAAGGGTTTGAACCGTGAGCAGTACAGAAAAGAATCTCCTCATCATAGGACTTCCGGGCGTGGGTAAGACCACGCTGATTAAGAAACTTTATGAAGCGTTAAAGGATTTTCGTCCGGTCGGTTTTTATACCGAAGAGATGAGAGAAGGAGGTGAGAGGAAGGGATTTGAGCTGGTCAATCTCGAGGGAAAGAGGGGAGTCCTTTCTCACGTCGACATAAGAAGCCCTTATCGGGTAGGTCGATACAAGGTGGACATCAGCGGCTTTGAGGATTTTCTCGACGGGATATCATTTTTTGACCCCTCATCCGGTCTGATTATGATTGATGAGATCGGAAAAATGGAGTGTCTGTCTAACAAATTTGAGAAAATTTTGATCGAGATTTTGGATTCCGAGAAATGGGTGATCGCTACCATTGCCCTGAAGGGCAGCGGGCTGATCACAGAGGTAAAGCAAAGACAGGATGTCAAGCTTTTTGAGATAACAAGAAACAATAGGGATTCGCTCTTGTCGGAAATTCTAAGAGAAATAAACCTAGAAAACTCCCGTCCCTTGGCCCCCATCCTTCCTAGTAGCCCTGCTACGGAGGACGGGAAAGGGGATTGAAGGATGGGGTAAAGCCTCTGAAACATGGCTGAAGAAAAAATCGAGGTCATCGCTTATTCCGGTTGTCGCGGCGAGGAGAGGCCGAGGACGATCCTCCTTCACGGCGAAAGAATTGAGGTGACTGAGGTTTTGAGGCAGTGGATCCAAGAAAGATCTGACCACAGGGAAATAAAAAGATTCTATCAAGTTAAAGGAAGTGACGGGAACCTCCATTTAATACATTATGATGAGAAATCCGTGGAAT
This sequence comes from uncultured Syntrophaceae bacterium, assembly GCA_964353925.1. GTDB lineage: Bacteria > Desulfobacterota > BSN033 > BSN033 > UBA1163 > CAVQFR01. The sequence goes on from CAYGWV010000165.1 coordinate 3,271, forward strand.
GGTTCCATGTGGTTAAAGATTGAGAAGGTCTTATCCGAGATGATATCCCCCGTTCTAATTCTTTCTCTTAGTCTCCTTTTCAACACAGGGCTTTTTGGAAAAGAGAGGAATCAAAGAATCGAAATCGTCCTGGTGGCGGTTGACGAGATAGACAGAAATGTCATGGATTGCCTGAAGAATGACTTAACCAAAGTATTTAACGGGCACGTGGCTACAGGGAAAGGGATGCCCGAACCAGCTTACGCCTATGATCATAAAAGAAAGCAGTATTTTTCCAAAGCGATATTGAATGCCCTCATGGAGCAAATGGAGTCTGCCCATGATGAAAAAATCTTAGGGATTGTGGACCGCGATTTATTTGTCCCTGAATTGAATTTTGTCTTTGGCCAAGCGAGTTCGAAAGCCGCGGTCATTTCCCTCACCCGTCTGAGACATTCGTTTTATCATCTGACCCAAAACAGAGACCTTTTTCGTCAGAGAGTTTTAACCGAAGCTGTCCACGAATTAGGACATACTTATACATTGGGGCATTGTGGAAATCCCCGATGTGTCATGTTCTTTTCGAATAGTCTAACGGATACAGACAGGAAAGGTTTCGAATTCTGTCTCAGCTGTAAGGATAAACTGAATTTCTAAAGATCACCCTCTCTCATTACTTTTAGGATGTAAATCTCCGTTTTGAATGGAAGAGCATCCTTGTTGGCCGTGAAGCTATTGGTATTCAAGAACCGAGCTTGGTAGGGACCATCAACGAATCTTTCCCAAACGTTCGTGTTGTACCAGTAATGCATAGGAATGACGATCTTCGGCTTTAATTGTTCAACGATCTTTTTGGCACCCTCCGGTCCAATCGTATAGACTCCTCCAATTGTCTGAAGCAAGATGTCGACATGCCCGATGAGTTGAAGTTGGTCCTCGTTAAAGGGTTCGCTGATATCGCCGGAGTGGCAGATACAAAGGCCATCTACTTCAAAAACAAAAGCAGCTCCTTTTAGGGCCTCGGGAAATCCTGGCACTCCTCTCTGGTGCACAGGCACGTTATAAATGAGTACATCCCGGAACCGGAGGTTGACTTCATTCCAGTCTTGTCCACCTTCTTTCAGACCCCGCAGAATAAGAGGAGCTCCTTTGGCAAGGCCCGCGTTATTGTGGTTTCCATGTTCCCTTCCCACCGTGACGACATTGGGCCATACCTCTGGCATGGGAAACCCCATGGCTCCAAAAGGATCGGTAATGATCTTTGTCCCCTGGCTTGAGGTGATCTGAAAGAACGAGTGGCCAAACCATTTGATCTCAACAGCCCCCGAAGCGGTTGCTGGCCTCAAAGAATATCCGCCCCTGACAATATTGGGGTTCCGGCAAGCAGCCTCAGCCTGCCATGGAAAGAGAGAGATGCCGATTACAAGGAATACAAGAACCAATGAGTATTTTTTCATCTTGACCTCCCGATCGATTTTCGTGATACCGTTATTTCCTGATCTCCCGTACCCTAATGCCCCGGTACCCTGGTCCCCTGTTATCCTGATCACCTTCTAAACCATTCCTCCTCTTCTTCTAAAGTACCACTCCGTTCCAAGAAAGGTCAGAATAAGAACGAACAGGTACGGTGTCCCCCAAAGAGGAAAACGTCTTTCTTCAACAAAATGCTCCTTACTTTTCTCAGCGTAGATCTCAACTTCCTTCAAAAGGTCTTTACCACTTGATAGAACCTTCCCTCCCGTTGTCCCAGCGATCATCTTTAGGTGATCATGGTTTGGAACTCCGTCCAGACCTTCGATTTCTTCGGCAACCACCACGGACTCTTCAAGATGACCCTCCAAGGTTTCCGCTCTCACTTTATAGGTCCCTCCTTTTTCAGGAAGAAAAGACCCGAGGTATTCACCCTGGTGTCCCATGGCCTTAAGTTGAGACACCCCTTTCATCCCTTCTGGATTGAATACAGAAAATGAAATGACCCCCTTCGATCCGGAGGAGGAATCTCCTTCTTTGACTTGGATCTTGACTCCAATCTCCTGTCCGATCTCGCCCCCCTTCTGTGGCAGGGTGATCTGAATCGGATCAAGACTTGGATCTCGCGTAAGCCAGCGGACCATTCTTTCCATGAGTCTGAGGTAGGCCCAGTTTCCCTTTCCCTGAGCCAACATTCCCATATACCATTTCCATGAATAGTCTGTCCCCAGGACTAAAACTCTTCCCTTGCCATAGCTGCCCACGGTCAAAATAGGTTTCGGCGTTCCATCTGCGCTCTCTAATAGCACAGATCCTGAGCTTTTCGGTTCCAAAAGATTGATCCCATCCAGGCGAGGCATTTCCTGCCAGAGGCTTTGAAGGCTATTCTCGTCTGAGGAATATCGGGTCATAGGATGAATCGTCCCCAAACGGCTTAATTTTACCCCTGAAGGGAGATCTCGGCGATAGCCCTCTGTTCCAGAAAACCTGACAGGAAGGATCTCTTCAATAGGAGTTCCTATATATCCTCCCTCGCCGAAGAAATTGGGCCCTCCGATGACGGCAAAGCCACCCCCTCCTTTTATAAATTTTTTTATACCCTCCAGATGATTTGGATTTAAGTAGGGGTGAGGGAAAAAATTATCAAAAATGACAAGATCAAAATTCTTGAGCTCCTTCGTGAAAAGCGTCTCCACTGGGAAGGGAATCAGACTCTGTTCCTGAAGGGGAACATTGATCATATTGGTTGGCGTCCTCAAGATAACGAAGGAGAGCAGATCAATCGTGGGATCGTTCTTAAGAGCAATTCTCATGTAACGGTAATTTAAGCTGGGACTTCCTGACACCATCAATATCCTGATCTTATCCCTGTATACTTTAAGGGCTAGGTTGGCCCGGTTATTCGAAGTGATACTCTCTCCGAATTGAGGTGGAATAGAGATGGAGAGGGGATAGGAACCCACCTCCTCCGGAGTGAAGGAGAAAGAAGTCACCACCTCCTCCGGGTTTTTTCGAAGGGTGAGGCTCTTGGCCTTAAGAAGTTTAGTCCCATCTCTAAGAACCACTGGAACGGTAGACCCGGAATATCCATAGCTTTTTATAACTACGTCGATCTGTACCGGCCTGTCCCGAAAGGCCATGGTAGGTGCCCTGACCTCTTTAATCAAAATATCTCTGTAACTTTTAGGATCCCCCAGGGGAACTGCGATGAGAGGCGGTCCTTTCTTGTCGCTCCCGTTCCACTGGAAGTTTCCATCGCTTAATAACAGGAGGAGGGAGTTCAAGGGGCCCAGTTTTTCCAGCGCATCATCCAAATCCCCTCTCTTTCCCGCCGTCTTCAATCCTGTAAGTTCACCTTCTCCAATGGTTTGCAGTGATTCACCCATGGTGTAGAGCTTCACTTCAAAACTTTCTTTCAGAGATTTAAGAAGCGGCTTCCCCCCTTCCAGCAGAAAGGCCTCGGCTTCATCCAGCCTTGTCCCCTTTCCTCCTTGCCCAGAAAAGCTCATGCTTTGGGAACGATCGACAAGGATGGCGAGAGCTGGAATGATTTTTCCCTCTTTCCTCACCGTCAAGGACGGATTCAGACTAAAAGAGATGAGGAGCGAAAGGGTGATAAAACGAAGGAGGCAGATAAGAATAGCTTTCGGATGGCCTAATCTTCTTCGAATCACCCGATACTGGATGAGGGTTAGAGCCAATCCTAGAGATAGAAGAATCAGGATCACCCATAACGGAAAAACTGGGGCGATGGTCATCTGATTCCAATTCATAAATTGAGCCGCCTCTTGATAAAAGGGTGGTGGACCAAGTCCTTTTTGTAGTCGGAAGCAAGGGAATAGACGATGATATTGATACCCGCCTTAAAGGCAGAAGACCTTTGAGGCTCGCCTCCGGGAACACATGGATTGATCCATTTCCCAAACCGATCCCTTGCCCAGGCTCCTGAAAGATCATTTTGCGAATAGATGACCGGGGTCCATTGATCCACGGTGATGCCCTCCAAATAAGGATTCACCCTCTGCCGGCCCCCCAGGGTCTCAATCAGATAAAAACTTCGATAGACAGAATGGTCCGGCGGAAGCCTGGTCAGTTCTTGATTTGGAAAAATCTGATTTATCTCCCTCCGGAAGGACTTATCAAACCCAAACCCTTTGGCTCCCATGGTATCCTCAGCCATAAGGAACCCTCCATAGGTCAGAAATCGCTTTAAAGTCTCTTTTTCTTTGGGAGTGAAAGGGTCAAACTCATATTTCCCTGCCATATAAAGAAGAGGGCAGAAAAAGAGATCAGGATCAGAAAGGGTAATGATGCGCCGTTCTTTCTTTCCGCGGATACTTGTCCTCAGATCCAACTCCTCAATCAGGGAATCCAGCAATTGGGGATTGGGATCCCACTCCCCACCTTGGTATTTAATCTGTGTGAAAAAGAATTGTGGGAAAGAAGCAGACAGAGGAGATTTAAAGCTCGGAAATAAAACTCCAGCCGCAAGTCCCAAGCCAAGAGATATAAATCTTCTCCGGGAAATGATACTCTTCTCCTGTAACATATTCCAAGGGCTCTGGTCGGAATTTCTTCCCATGGGATCTTTTAACAAATTTCACATGACCGGCGAAGATGTGTAATCCCCCCTTCCCCCCCCTTAGAAAAGCGGGGTACGAGGGGATTTGGGAACTCCATTGGCCACTACCATCTCCACACCCAGGACAATGAGTAGAAATACAAGAAGAAAGGGCCAGATTTCTCTCCGCCTTGTTTGAAGACTGCTTAAGGCCCTCTCCTTATATTCCACAATTTTTATATCCCTTTTCCAAAACTTCTTTCTGACCTCTTCATCCGTCAGCTTCCCTAAGTCCGATTCTTCAAACGGTGTGTTTACGCCCTGTCTCACCTCTTCTGAGGAAAGGAGAAATTGATAGATCCCGGGCCCTCCTTGAGGTCCAAGGACCTGGGTCGATCGAACTTTCTCCCTAAAGGGCTCACCGAATCGAACACTGGACGGGATGGAATCTTTAAAGAAGCTCACCGCTTCTTTCATCATCCCTTGGATTAAGGGAAGGTAGGCGGCCTTCAAAGGGAAGTCATTCCAATCCAGATCACCACTGGATGTGAATAAGAAAATCTTACTCTTTCCGATATCCGACTCTACAAGAAGGGGATCTTTATTCTCAAAGATCAGAAGATTCCTCATGCTTCCTTCCACTTTGAAATAGCGGCGAAAGGAAGCAGCTCTGAGGCTCTCTCCTCCTGGGCCAGAAAAGGGTTTCAAAAAATCACGGTGATCATCGACTTGAGCAATCCTCTCCGGTTTCCCGATCCCTGCCTCCTTTATCTCTCTTATCCTCCAGGGAAAGAGCGGGATCCGGTTATATTCTTCAGGGATGACTTGATCCCCGAGAAAGAGGATGATGGGTTTTCCCGATTCCAGGATCGAAGCCAATTGAGATCCTTGAAGCTTTTCCACATTCATCCACACGACCACTTCGTAGAGATTTGTGTCGATATTGCCGAGTTCTTCCTCTGAGATGACCCGGAGGAGGAAAGAAGATCCTTCTGAATCGCCTGGACGAAGGGCGTTGAAGAGATAGTAGCTCTCGCTATCTTTTAGAGAAGCCTTCGGAGATCCATCGATGATGAGAACTTTTATCTTCTCCCGGACCTTCAGTGGAAAATAGAAGATATCATCCTGGGACAAATTGTCTCCGGATAGCCTCACCTCTCCATTGACCCAACCCTTCTTATCGAGTGAGAGCTCAAAGTAGACTTTTCCTTGGCCAGCGGCTTTGAGGTCGATCGATTTTTGATCCACTTTGATTCCGGAAAGAAAGAGCTGAACAAGGGTTGTTCCAGACCGGTCAGAGAGGTTCGATACAGTCACCTCCAGACTGGACCGCACACCCGCCACCGTCTCTCCTTCAACCCATCTCACTTCTTTCACCGTGAGATTAGGGTCTCTTCCTGAACCTCCGATCCTCAGGAGCGTCATTCCCACCTCTGCAGGAACAACATCCAGTTTATTTAAGGCGAAGCCTTCCCAATCTCCCCGGGCCAGGTCACTGACAATGAAGACCTCCTTGCCCACCTTGAGTTCTCTCAGTTTCTGATAGGCAAGGTGAAGGCTGGCGTTGAGGTTACCCTTTCCAAAGGAGAGCGGGATGGAGGATAACTCTTTTAGAGCCTCTTCGCTCCTCATCCAGCGGATCTCGCTGTCTTGAAGGGGCTTCCTCTGAACGAATGCGGTTGGAATGATGGCGACTTGCCCCTTAAAGTTATCCATCACTTCGTTAACCGCCTTTTTGGCGAGGGCATATCGTTCTCCGCTCTCTTCCCTGTATCCCATGCTGAGAGAGTTATCGAGAATGATCGCCTTAGCACTCTCCTCTTGAGCCAGAAGGCCAGGCTCCATCCATACAGGTCGTGCCATGAGGAAGACCAGACTCAGGATGGCCAGAATTCTGAGAGCGAGGAGGAATAAATGCCTGAGCCTCTGGGGTCTTGTCATGGTTCGCTGGGATTGGAGGAGAAGACGAACAGCGGAGAATTTTCGAGTAAGGGCTTTCCTCTTCGTCAAACGGTGTATCAAAATGGGAATGGCTGCAGCAGCCAAGCCAAAAAGAAATAAAGGATTGAGGAATGAAAGGATCATGTGACTAAACAAGTTCAAAAGCCCAAATTTCAAATCAACTATCTTATGAAAATTTCATCGCCCCAAATCATTAAAATCCCCCTTCGTCCCCCTGAAGCTGTGAAAAAATTGGTTTAACGCTGTTTCACGTCATTCCGGCGAAAGCCGGAATCCAGTGTTTTTAGGGGGTTACAAATACTCTGGACCCCGGTTTTCACCGGGGAGACGAATACAGTGTGATTTTTTCA